>JADFQA010000041.1 GCA_022562055.1 Acidobacteriota bacterium
CGGCCCTGGGCGGTGATGCCGACACCGCCCCACGGACCGTGGGGGTTGTTCGTCGGCGGTCTCG
This sequence comes from Acidobacteriota bacterium, assembly GCA_022562055.1. Classification (NCBI taxonomy): domain Bacteria; kingdom Pseudomonadati; phylum Acidobacteriota; species Acidobacteriota bacterium. Next base: position 65 of record JADFQA010000041.1, read on the forward strand.
CACTGTCATTCGATTGATGAGGTTGGCGAGACGCTGAACGGTCGTGACCGTAGCTTTGTCGCGCCGCGTTACGGGTTCTTACAATCTTCCTATGGCGGTGATTCCTTTCTACGGGGCCGAGCAGCCTGACATCTTTGCGATCGAACGTCGCGCCATGGACCGTTCGGGTCTCGTGATAGACGCACTCGACGTCCGGTTGCCGCGGAACGGTTGCCTTTTACTGATGGATCATTCGATGCGGGATACGCCACCTGGGCGTATTTCTTCTCTCGCGACTGGGGCCCCGACCCCGGCCTAAGGGAGCTTCACCGAGTCGTACGCCGAGGCGGGCCGTTGCCTATCGTCGATAATCTCGGAGACGACGAATTCACCGCACTTGCGTCGCACGACATTACCGCAGACAGTGCGTACTGGGAAGGTAACGGATTCGAGTGTCACCCCGTGGGTACCCATTTCGAGTTCGAGAACATGGCGGACGCGCAGTTTTCAACCGTCGTTGATAGTATTTTGGCGATTCTATTGACGCTAGGTTGACGGTATGCAGGGAACCGACAAGCCACATGATCCCCTTGGTGACACACGACCGGAGGGGTCAGGAGCCGAGAACGGTGCATCTGTCATCCGTGGGGCATGTCATCACGACTGTCCGGACACCTGTGTGTGGGACGCCTCCGTGGTGGATGGTCGTGTTGTCCGTCTCCGCGGCAACTCAGACCACCCGACAACGCAGGGTCAGCTGTGTCCCAAGGTGAGCCGCTTTGTCGAGCGGGTGTACCACCCTGATCGATTGTTGACACCCCTGCGACGCGTGGGCCGTAAGGGGAGCGGAGCGTTTGAGAAGATCACATGGGAGGAGGCGATTGCAGAAATCGCAACGCGTTTTGGTTCCATTGCCGAGACCTCAGGCCCCGAGGCCGTGTTGCAGTACTCATTTGCGGGCACCCAAGGCGCGATTCAGATGGGCATCATGTCTGACAGGTTCTTCGAGGTGTTTGGGGCGAGTGACATTCGGCGTCACCTCTGTGGCACAACCGCAACGCTTGGGGCGTCCGATGTACTTGGTCTACCGACCGGCATCGACCCGGAAGACATCGCGAGGGCGAAAACTGTGATTCTCTGGGGGACCAATACCCTGCTCACAAACCGTCATCTCTGGCCAACCATCGCGCAAGCAAAAAGAAATGGTGCAACGATCGTCGTGATCGACCCGATTCGGACCGCAACGGCGTCGGCACCCGAGGTCGACCGGTTTCTACAGATCCGTCCAGGGACCGACGTGGCGTTGGTACTCGCCATGATCCACGTCATCAGCCGCGACGGCCTCGTTGACGACGATTGGATTGCAGGCAAAACGACTGGTTGGGCGGCACTCAATGACTCGGCCGAGGCGATGCCTCCGCATGAGGCCGCCACGATCACGGGTATCGATGTCTCGACGATCGAATGGTTAGCTCGCACCTATGTCTTAAACGGCCCATCTGCGATCCGCGTCCTCATTGGTCCGGAGCACCGTGAGCATGGCCGTGACCTCATGCGCTCGATAGCTCTGCTCCCTGCGGTGACGGGTGCGTGGCAGGAGAGCGGCGGCGGCCTCGCTCGCTCGACATCTGTGTATTTCGAGCAGGCCCTCAATTTTCCAGAACCGGTCGGGGACGCGAGGCGAACCTTCAACATGGCTGCGCTTGGTGCGATCCTTCAAGACTCGGAGTTGCAACCTCCGATTGAGGCCCTGTTTGTTCACAACTGCAACCCGGCCGTCATCGTGCCAGATCAGAACGCGGTCATCGCGGGTCTTGAGCGCGAGGATCTGTTCTGCGTCGTGCTCGAGCAGTTCATGACCGACACCGCTCGTTACGCGGACGTTGTGCTGCCGGTGACAACGCAGCTTGAGCATCTCGATCTTGCTCCAGCTTGGGGACATCTCTATTTGGCTCTCAACAGGCCGGCGATTGCACCGGTCGGAGATGCGCTTCCCAACACTGAAATCTTTCGACGCCTCGCGCTTGAGATGGACATGTCGGACCCGATGTTGGCGATGAGTGACGAAGAGCTGGTGCGTGTGCTGCTCGATTCGAAGCATCAATGGTTAGAAGGCATCACGTACGAACGGTTGTGGTCCGAAGGATGGGCGCGCCTCAATGTCGAGTCCGGTTTCAGGCCCAACGTTGATGCTCCGATCGAGAGCGCAGACGGCCGCCTTGCTTTGGGTGCGGTCACCTATCGGCCAGGGTCGGAAACGCCCGAAGGTGACCCCGAGCTAGCCGCCCGTTTTCCACTCACCCTCTTGACCCGCAAGCAACATGTGAAGTTTCTCAACTCGTCCTACGGCGGGTTTGCGAATCACCTTCCGCGCGAGGGTGCGCCCCGACTCGAGATTCATGTGACGGACGCCGATGAACGTGGTATCAGCGGAGGTGACTCCGTCGACGTCTTCAACGATCGCGGTTCGATGACGCTAGATGTCACGATCTCGGATGCCGTGCAGCCGGGTGTTATTTCGATGCCATTTGGTTGGTGGAATGGCGATGAACGTCAAGAACGCGGCGTCAACATCCTGACCAACCCTGCAGTCGGCACCGACGGGATTGGTTCGGCCGCATTCCACGAAAATCTAGTGCAGGTGGTTTCAGCAACAACGACTGCAGGGTGAGCGGACGGTGCACATCGCGACCAATGCGCCCTACCGGCGATTTACGGTTCTCGTTTTGGTCCTACCACGCCACGCATCTCGCAGGCGGGCGGCTCGTCGTCTTCGAGGGGGTGGACGTGTGGACTTTTTCCAGGGGCAAGGTCTCCGTGAAGGATGTATCCGGCAGGGCATTTTTGTGCTGGATCGTGTTGGTCGTTACGACAGAACCGGTCCAGTGGTGAGGGCGTTGCGGGTTCGTTCGAGGATGAGATCGACGCCTGCATTGTCAATGTCGAACGGTGGTGTGTAGCGCAGCGAGTTAGTCCCACCGTGGATGACACCGAGGCCGTTTTTGCGCAGGTACTCCTCCGTGCTGTTCTCTCCTGTCGCCACAAAGCGCGGATGTAACTCACAACTCAGCAGAAGGCCGGTCCCTTGTACCTTGATGATTGTGTCATCCAGTTCTTGGCCAAGCCGGTTCAAGCCGTCGACAAGTTCGCGACCGCGACGGGTGATATTCTCGCGTAACTCTGGCGTCACGCTGTCGAGTACTGCAACGGCAACGTCCATTGCGCGAGGGTTGCTTGACATTGTGTTGCCGTACACGCCCGTCTGGTACAGGGCGGCTGTCGATGCTGACATTGCCAACACCGACAAGGGAAACTGGCCGGCGTTGAGAGCTTTTGAGTATGTCTCCATGTCTGGTGGCGGCAAATGCCGGAACCCCGGGTAGTCGACTATCGAGAGCACCCCGTGAGCACGGAACCCTGCTTGGATCGAATCGACGAGCAGAAGAGCGCCATGTTGACTTGTTAGTTCTCTGACGCGTTCGTAGAACTCAGGCGTGATGGACTTACCCGGGTCGCCCTCACCCATGACCGGCTCCATGAGGAACGCCTGGATGAACTGGTTCTCGTTCTCGGCTTCTTTGAACATCGCCTCGAGCCCGTCGACATCATTCGGTTCGACGGTGAGCAGCGGGTCAATGTCGCGATAAGATGCTAGGTGTTCGCGGTATTTCTTGCTGGTCGAGTCCGTAAAGCGGGCGGGGCCGTCGGTGCGGCCGTGAAAGCCGCCAGCGATACTCGCCGACCGTATGGGGCTGCCGTCGTATCGACCGCCTGGGTCGGTCATGAGCTTGGCGTTGATGTCACACAGCCTTGTTGCGATGTTCACTATCTCGGACCCGCTATTGAGACAGACAAACTTTGCAAATGGATGATCGCCGTCACGTGTGTGGCCGATTTCTCTGCGGAGCCGGTCGACGAGGTTCATGTGACTAAGCGACGGTGTCATGACGTTCGCCATGACGTGCGGTCGGCTTATTGCGTCGATCACGTTTTCAGGAGCGTGCCCGAACCCGAGCATGCCATACCCGCCACAGTCGTAGATCACACCGCCGTTGAGCGTCACAATCCATGGACCCTGCCCAGCGATCGCGACGTACGGATTGACTTGGTCGCCGGGGTAGAAGTTTATAAATCCGTCCTGGACCCTGGCGCACTGGGCGGCTTCGTCAAGAGCGAGTAGATCGGCATGGTCGATTTTGAGCTTGTCGAATTGTTCGACTGCCCGGCCGATGGCGACAGCAAGAGAATCGTCGTGCGTGAGGAAGTCCGCGACTGTCGTATCAGACAGCCCGACGGTGCGTACCGCGCCTCCGTGTCGGCGCATTTCTCCAAGACGTGAGATCAGGAGGTCTGCGTCGTGTGATCCAGCGGTGGGTGCCACGTCGTTCCTCCAGTAGTCGGGGCAGTCCGGGAACAGTACCAAGGTGCGCGACACCCCGTACAGGACTCTGGCGCTACCTCAGCTCGTATGTGAGGGGGACGCGTGGGTGCCAGACGCCTAGCATCAACTTCCATGAAGCTGCTGGTCTATTCGCACGAGGCAAGCCTGCGCCACGATACCGGCGCCGGTCATCCGGAGCGTCCGTCGCGTATCAAGGCGGCACTCGCCGGCATTGCCGCGTCGGGTGCGGACACGATTGATGTCGCTGCGCAGATGATTGATCGGGATCTGCTCCGTCTTGTTCACGCCGGCGACTACATAGATGCAATCGAGCGTTTTTGTCGCGCAGGCGGCGGTGCGCTCGATGCCGACACCCGCGTCGTTGCAGGCTCTTGGGAGGCTGCGCTCCGTTCGGCGGGTGCTGGTATCCAGGCCGTCGACGACCTTGACAACAAGAAAGGTGACGCCGCCTTTGTCATCACTCGGCCGCCGGGCCACCACGCCCTGGTTGACCGCGCTATGGGCTTTTGCCTGTTCAACAACATCGCGATCGCCGCTCGGTATCTGACGGGTCAAGGGCAGCGTGTCGCGATTGTTGATTGGGACGTTCACCATGGCAACGGGACACAGGATACCTTCTACGAAGATCCTGACGTCCTCTACGTCTCGTTACACGAGTACCCCGCTTATCCGGGCAGCGGTTGGGTGGACGAGACCGGTGCTGGCCGCGGAGCGGGTACGAACTTCAACTTTGCTTTTCCCTCCGGTACCGATGGCGCCGCGTATCGGTGGGCGTTTCACCACGCGATACTTCCGATGCTCGCCGAATTTGCGCCGGACTGGTTGCTCGTCAGCGCTGGATACGACGCCCACCGCGATGACCGCCTCGCGAGGATTTCCCTGGATCGTAAAGACTATCGGCAGATGGCGTCGATGTTGTCCTCAGTTGTTCCCACACACCGAACAGTGCTGTTCTTCGAGGGAGGTTACGCCCTCGATGCCGTATCGGCTTCGGTCACTGACACAGTTGCGGGTCTGCAACACCCCAAGACTGCCCCATCACCCGTTGCAGACGACACGGCGGCATTTCAGATAGCGTCAACCGTTGCGTCGGAGATCCACAACCACTTCGGGCTGACAAATCGGGGCATTGGTTAAAGAAAGCCACTGATAGTCCGATAGTTGATTCAGCAGCATGCACCGAAAGGGATTTCTAGCGTGGTTGATGGATTACCAACCGTTGATGAGCTTCTGAAAAAGCTTGCTTCGGTCGAAGGCTCGGACCTGCATCTTAAGGTCGGGTCACCTCCTGCATACAGGATAAATGGGGAGCTTCATCTCTCGAATCTGCCGACGCTGAAGCCTTCGGACACCGAGGAGATTGCCAAAGAACTCATGTCGGACCGCATGCGAGCCGAATTCGACTCGACCAACGAAGCAGACTTTGCGTACGGACGTCCTGACATCGGACGCTTTCGTGTCAACTGTTACCGCCAGCGCGGATCCGTGAACATTGTGATGCGCGCAGTCAGTTCGTCGAGCCTGACATTTGATGAACTTGGGCTTCCCAGCGTGATCCGCGATCTTTGCCAGCACAAGCGTGGTCTCGTTCTTGTCACGGGTCCGACCGGTTCGGGTAAGACCACCACTCTCGCTGCCATGATCGACTTCATCAACTCGACCCGCCGATGCAACATCATCACGCTGGAAGACCCAATCGAGGTGCTCCATGCCGACAAGATGTCGCTTGTCGCGCAGCGCGAGGTAGGTGTCGATACCGAATCTTTTGCAGAGGGTCTCAGACGGGTGCTTCGCCAAGACCCGGATGTCATCCTTATCGGGGAAATGCGCGATCAGGAGACTGTTAAGGCCGCAATTCGGGCGGCGGAGACCGGTCATCTCGTTCTTTCGACTTTGCACACGATTGATGCGACAGAAACGGTGAACCGTATTGTCGACTTCTTCCCCTCGACTATGCAAAACCAGATTCGGCTCATCCTTGCGGGTTCGTTGCGCGGAATCGTGTCACAGCGTCTGTTGCCCACAATCGATAACAGTGGCCGTATCCCGGCGGTCGAGGTCCTTATCAACAACGAACGCGTTTTCGATCGAATCGTCGACCCTGCGCTGACCCACAGCCTGGTTGAGGTGATTGCGGATGGCGAGTACTACGGCATGCAGACCTTTGATCAATCCATCCTGGCGGCGTTCCGCAAGGGACTTGTTTCTTTCAACGATGCGTTGGTCAGTTCCACCAACCCATCCGATTTCAAGCTTGCAGCCGAGAACGCAGGGCTGGTCACACACTCTTAGAAATGTGTACATCGCATTTCTAAGTGGGGGCTGGCGCAAAAGTATCGGGGCGACCATCTGGGCGTCCCGATATTTTTTTCATAGTCGGGCAGTCGTGGACGATGCGAAGACGTTCGCTCGGGGGGTAGTCCGCTACCATTGCGTCTTCGATGTCTTCTTTCACTTGTCAGACCTGCGGAAATACGTTCTCCTTGCCCGATCATATTCTTGAGAGGTACCCGGGTTGGCGGCCTTCCGAATGCATGGACTGTCGGGGAGACAAGAAGAAGTCTTCGAAGTTGGGTGTCGGCGCGTCGGGCTCGAAAAAGCGCGCAAAAAGTCTCAGCGCCTCGCGCATCCTGAGTACCGACGAAGTGCTTGACATGTTCAAAGACGGACCCATGTCGGGCGTGTTCACCGACGGATCGAGCGTTCCCAACCCGGGTCCCGGAGGATGGGGCGCGGTGTACGTCGTCGACAATGAAATCGTTGAGACGCTGGCCGGGGCGGATCCGGACACGACCAACAATCGTATGGAGTTCACTGCCATCATTGCCGGTATCGAGATTGTTCCATCTGGTACTAGCGCTGTTATCTACACGGACTCTCGCCTTGCCGTTCAGACCCTGGTCGAGTGGGCCGGCGGTTGGGAGAAGCGAGGTTGGAAACGCAAAAGTGGTCCAGTCGAAAACCTAGATCTTGTGAAACGCGCCCACTACGCCTTTCGGAATCGGCCTGAAATCTCAATTCAATGGATCGCTGCCCACAGCGGTTACCGCTGGAACGAGTACGCAGATGCCTTGGCGAGCGGCTGGCGTACCTAACCACGATTTGCGGCGGAGCCGGTAACCTCTGCTGACAATGATCCCTCCTCGCCTCGAACCGCTCCTCGCTCCCGACTCGCCGACGGTGGAACTTTCTCGGCTGTTCGCTGACGCCGGTCACAACTTGTACTTGGTCGGCGGAACCGTTCGCGATGCGCTGCTTGATCGGTCGAGTCCCGACCTCGATTTTGCGACAGCGGCGCGACCCGATGAGATCAAGAGCATCGTGGGGTCGTGGGCTCACGACCTGTATCTGGTGGGTGAGACATACGGAACGATCGGTGCGGTCCATGACGGTGCGATCTACGAAATCACAACGTTCCGGTCGGAGGTGTATCGCAGTGAGTCTCGCAAACCCAAAGTATCTTTCTCGGACACCATCGAGGAAGACTTATCACGGCGTGATTTCACCGTCAACGCCATGGCCCTTGCTCTTCCCACAGACGCGACAGAACCCTACATTGTCGACCCGCATGGTGGTCTTGTCGATCTGGCCGCGAAAACTCTTCGCACACCAAGCTCGCCCGAAGTGTCCTTCGGGGACGATCCTCTGCGCATGTTGCGGCTGTACAGGTTCGTTTCGACAATCGGATTCGCGGCGGACCCGTCGACCGTGGCCGGTGTCGAAAAGATGGCCGACCGGCTCGCCATCGTTTCAATCGAGAGGGTTCGTGCCGAGTTTGATAAGCTAATTGTTGGCGAGCACGTGGGTGCTGCCCTCGACGGATTGGTACGTTCGCGGCTCGCCGATGTCTTTTTACCTGAGCTCACCGCGTTGGCGCTGGAGCAAGATCCAGTGCACCGCCATAAGGATGTATTGGCGCACTCCATTGCGGTCGTCGAGAAGACATCGCCCGACCTTGTATTGCGACTTGCGGCACTCTTCCACGATGTCGGCAAGCCGCAGACCCGGGAGTTCGGGAAGCACGGTGTGTCTTTCCACCATCATGAAGTTGTCGGTGCTCGTTTGGCACGCCGTCGTATGAACGAAATGAAGTATCCAAAGAGAATCATTCGCGATGTTTCCCAGCTGGTATTTCTTCACATGCGCCCTCACACATTCAAGATGGGTTGGACCGACTCTGCGGTTCGGCGTTACGTTCGTGACGCAGGTGAGCTTCTCGATTCACTCAACGAGCTTGTCCGCTGTGATGTGACGACGAGAAACGAAAAGCTGGCGGCGTCCATTTCGCGCAGGATCGACGAAATGGAGGCCCGGATCACAGCGCTTCGTGAGAGGGAGGCGCTCGACGCGATTCGGCCACCAATCGACGGGCGCGATGTGATGGAACATCTCGGCCTCGAGCCTGGACCTGAAGTAGGAGAGGCGATGAAAATGCTGCTTGAGCGCCGTCTCGACGATGGTCCGTACTCAAAAGAGGAAGCGTTAGCAATGCTGGATGAATGGTCTTCTAACCGGGGTTGAGTACACCGACGCCGAATCGCGCGACGTTCCATTGCAGAGCTAAGTCATCGCGGCAGGGCAGCTGCGATCTCGGCTGCGAGCCTTGCGTTTGAAAGTACCAGGGCAATGTTTGCGATCAGCGTTGCGCCGGACGACGCTTCGTTGAGGTATTTCAGGAGGAATGGCGTTACGTCCTTGCCCGATATCCCTTCTTCGGTGGCCGCGGCGAGGGCCGCGACGACCATTTGGTCGATGTCGGAGACGGGTATGGCGTCCTCTTGCGATATCGGGTTTGCAATCACGACCCCGGTCTCGAGGCCAAACTCCCAATGGGCGGCAAGCATGTCGGCGATTTCTCGAGGTGTGTCTAACCGCACACTCACTGCAAGGCCAGAGCTTCTCGAGAAAAACGCGGGGAAGTCATCAGTTCTGTAACCGACGACGGGGACACCCGCCGTCTCTAAGGCTTCGAGCGTGTTTGGAAGATCAAGTACTGACTTGGCGCCGGCGCACACGACGGCGACTCCCGTGCGGCCGAGTTCGGTGATGTCTGCTGAAATATCGAGTGTCTGGCCAATGCCGCGATGCACCCCGCCGATTCCACCGGTAGCAAAGACACTAATCCCTGCTGCTTTTGCAATCAGCATCGTTGTCGCGACGGTCGTCGCTCCGGTTCGTCCTGCTTGCAGAACGGCTCCGATGTCGCGTCGTGACACTTTGGCGACATCGGTCTCCTCAGCAAGTCGAGCTAGCGCCGAGGACTCCAGACCTACGTGTGCCGCACCGTCGAGGAATGCAATCGTGGCGGGCACTGCGCCCCCGGAGCGGACCGAAGTTTCGATCTGGCGCGCCGTCTCAAGGTTCTTCGGGAATGGCATTCCGTGCGAAATGATCGTGGATTCAAGGGCGACGACAGGTTCGGCGGCGGCGAGCGCGTGCACTACCTCGGGGTGGATGACGAGCTGACGTTTCACATGTTCTCCAGGGTGGTACTCTGCGCCGACTGCTGGAACACCGCGTGTGAGCCGCCAACAAGGTTGAGGGCTTGGGACGCAAGTCGTATGCCGGCAGTCACTGCATCGGCGAGTGGGCTGCCCTGACAGAGGCTTGCAAGAGTCCCTGCAATGAGCGAGTCGCCTGCGCCGGTGACATCGCCACCGACGGCATCGACCGTCCGGCAATGCCCCGACCCGCTCTCGTCAGCCCACCATGCCCCGAGCGAACCATCGGTGACGACAGCGGCTTTGTGACCGGCATCTACAAAGCTTCGGACGGCGTCGCCAGCAGAACCGGAGTCGGTCCCGAGCAGTATGGATGCTTCTTCGAGGTTGCTGAACACGAGATCAAAACGTGATTCGGCAAGCCTGTGCGCCTTGGGAACACTGACGGCGTCGGCCGCAATCGATACCTTTGCGTCGACCGCCGCAGCGACCGCCGCAGCGATGACATCGGGTTGCAGGTTCGCATCAACGAACATCCATCTCGTTCTGGCAAGCTGCGACAGCGTCGGCCGAATGTCATCCCAAGCAACGGTGTCGAGAACGTGCATGTCGTTAAGCCCAATCACGAGATCACCATCAGGGCCGATCACCGCGGTATACACACCGGTGTTTTCCCCCGGTCGCACGACGACGCCGGTGCATTCCACGCCTGCTCGTGTTGTGCTGTTGATGATCGCTATGCCGCGAGCATCATCACCAATCGGCCCCAAGAGAATTGCCGGTGTCCCCGCGACTACGACTGCCTCCGCAACATTGCGTGCAACCCCGCCTGGAGTCTCAGTGGCTGTGCCGATGTTTGACGTTCCCTGAACCAGAGTGGTGTCGAGTCGAAATGCAACATCCACGTTGATACCGCCAATACAGAGCACACCCGGATCGGGTTTACTGAGCACATAGGCCCGCCCCTCGATATATCCCTTGTCGACAAGCGAGCGAATGTGGGTCGCGACAGTCGATCGGGTGCTACCGAGGTGAACCGCAAGGTCCTGCTGCGTTAGAAAAGGGTCACTTCGCAGATGATCGAGAACCCGGGCTTCTTGGGCAGTGAGAGTCGGCATCCATCAAGCATAACATCAACAAGAGTCTACTCACTAGACGAGTGTCTACGCGCGTTTGCGGTCACGGAACGAAGCGACGTTTGTCCGATTTGCGCAGGGTGCAGAGCAGAAGCGTTTGCTTGCGTTGCGCGTCGTGTCGACAAACACTTTCCGGCAGCCGCTGGCAACGCAAGACCCGAGGCGTCCGTGATCGTGTTGAGAAGCGACCATCGCAAGACCCATTGCGGTGTACGCACGCAGCTTGGTCAACAACGGGAAGTCGTTAGCCGTGTAGTGGAAATGGACACCACCGGTGTCGTGATCGACTAGGCGCGGCTCTATCTTCGACTCGCTGAGGAGGTGGTTGATAATTTCTACCTTCCTGGCCCCTGACTCTGCGTGGAAGACGTCGCGCAATGTTGCCGCTAAAGCCTCAACTTCAGGCAGGCGTCGCTGGTGCACGGCAGTGGTCTCGTCGAATCCCTTTTCGTCTATGAACTCTTCAAAACGCGAGAGCGCAACATCGTCGTTAAAGAGGTTAACGAGGTCACGAGCAAGCATGACAGGTTCATCGGTGTAGTGCGCGTAGTCCATCTTCGTTCCCGATCATGTAATGGTCATGACCACTCTAATCGTTACGGATTGAGATTATCGGCGAATTGGGGTGAGCGGGCACCAAGAACGATCATTACCCGCGTGGTACATCCTTCCACGGAAGATCCTTGTCGACTCGGGGCTCGCCGGGGAGTCCCAGAACCCGTTCGCCCATAATGTTCCTCATAATTTCGGACGTGCCGCCCTCGATCGAGTTGGCGCGCGACCGCAAGAATCGCCGACGCGGATCTCGGTCTCGCTGCGTTGCTCCTTCGGGAATCACGAAGGAGTAGTCGTCGTACAGCATCGCGCTTGGGCCAAGAAGGTCGGTCGCCATTTCGAAGATCTTCTTGTTGAGGTCTGCAAACACAAGTTTTCCTGTCGACCCTTCGGGTCCCGGTGTGCCGGCGGAGCGGTTTTGGCTGGCGCGCATATTCGTCAGCCGCGCAGCTTCGGCCTGTATCCACAGCTTCATGAGGGCGTCTCGGCTGCCTGCAACCTTGCGGTCGCGCCACACGTCGAGCAACTCGCCAATCGCACCGGAATTGCGCGGCTCCACCGCACCGCCGATAGCAACGCGTTCGTTCATCAGCGTGGTCAACGCCACCCGCCATCCATCACCTACGTCGCCGATCCGCTTCGAGTCTGGGATGCGGTGGTCGGTTAAGTAGACCTCGTTGAACTCCGCCTCGCCGGTGATCTGACGAACAGGTCGAATATCAACACCGGGGGCCGTCATGTCCATAAGAAAGTACGTCATGCCGCGATGTTTTGGGGCATCCGGGTCGGTCCGCGTCACGAGCATCCCCCATTTGGCGATCTGCGCCACCGTCGTCCACACCTTTTGACCGTTGACCACCCACTCGTCACCATCACGGATTGCCCTTGTAGAAAGCCCCGCAACATCACTTCCAGCCCCTGGCTCTGAGAACAGTTGGCACCAGATGTCCTCACCGGTAAACAGCGGCCGTAGGTGAGCTTCATGCTGTTCATCGGTGCCGTGTGTGATCAGCATTGGCGCACCCATACCGTGGCCGATGAGGTGGAAGAATGAAGGACGATGCGCTGTGAGGGTGTCGAGTCGAGTGTCTATCAGATCTTGAAGCTGCGGTGCCATTGCAAGGCCGCCCTTGCCGACAGGGAACCTGACCCATGCCAGACCGGCATCAAACTGCGCACCCATGAACTCAAGGCGATCCCCAGCGGGGTCGTAGTTAGCGATCAGCTCGTCGATGAGTTCGTTGATTCGAGCGGTCTCGGTCGCTGTCATGGTTTCTCCGATTGGGGTGGTTCCCAACTTAGCCTGTGGGTCGCCGATGCGCGGCGCACGGTAAGTTATCGCCGCATTACAGGTTGCCGAGATACGCGTCGAGCCATTGCTCGTCAAGATCGCCGAATGGTTCTGGTGCCCCGGGCAACGTCCAGATGTGGAGCATCTCGCCGGTGATCGGGATCGCAATGGACACAACAGGGCACATGCCGAGTGGCGAGACCAAGCCCGCAATGGCGGGTGGCGTCACTGCGAAGCAGAAGTTGTCGTGCGCATGCCATACCGTGAGCGGCCCACCAACCGCCGGACCGGGAACCCCGATTTGTGACATTTCGTACAGCACGCCGACAAGTACCGGCCCGTCGGGTCCCTCGGCGTATATCAGGTTCTCGGGTCGGGTTGGGTCAAGTATCAGACCATCATCTTTGTAGCGCTCGTTCCCAGCGTGGAACTCTCGGCCAGACATCGCATTCACGTCGTACCCGTCGGCGTCTGCGCGGGCGACATCCTCGTACTTCGCCGCGTTGGCGACCGTTGCGGCGTAGAGCTCGTCGGCGGCTGCCTGTTCGGCTTCGGTCGGCTCTCGGTCCTCGCCGAGCGGTAAAAGGACCCCCGGCTCGGGGACTTCGCCAAGGTGATGTCCACCCGCGCCGGCGTTGAACGCCCCGGCCCATGAGCCCACAGACGTAAGAACCAGCATCGCGATCAAGGCTACGGATCCGCCTAGCTGACGGAATCGGCCTGGTCGGGACGGACTGAGGACAACGCCGAGAGCGGCGATTTCGACAAGTTTGGTGACGAGGCTGGTTTGGTCCGGGGCGTTGCCTGCCAGAGACGAGACAACGAAACCAAGAATCGACCCGACGAGGACAATCGCTGCCCACTTTCTCCAACGCCTGCCCAATACGAGGCGGCGCGCGATCACAAACAGGAGGACACCGTCGAATGCGAACCCGACCGCGTAGATGTCAAACGTGTCACCAAGCGCTAGGCCGATGTGGATTGCTCCGGTCGATGCCAACAACCACGCCAGGAAGCGTCGGTCGGTTGGCAGGGCGCGGTAGCCGGTGAGTGTGGCCGACCTGGTTCCTCGGGTGTCACGCCACCGGAGCAACAGCACCCATATCGCGAAAAGGGCGAGGGCGACCCAGCCCGCTCCGGGTTCGGGGATCACCCGATACAAGGGACTCCCCAGATAGTCTCCGGCGTCGCGTAGGGCCGTTACTGCAGCGCCGGCGCTTGAGAGGCTGCTGCTCATGCGGTCGTCCCCGCAGTTCTAGGTCTGCGGTACCAACGACGTCGTTTTGGTGGAACATTGAACACTCTCAGCGCGGTCTGTTGGCGCAGCAGTCTGATGACAGCGATGGGAAGCACTAAGCGTGTCAACACGGGAACCGGTCCCGGGAGGCTGTGTGCGAGGAAAAGGGTCAGCAAGAGCTCGATAACAGTGATCGCAACTATCAGCCTCTCGATCCTGATGGTGTACTTTCTGGCTCTGGGAGAACCTCTCCGGAGTCCCCTGGAGAGTCGAAGTGTGATGAGCGCAGCGAGTGCGGTGACGATAACCGAGACGATCGTGACGCCGCCTGTCAAGGCCGTGATGAAGCCCACTTCAAGAGTCGATACAAAGGCGATACCACCCTGGATGAGCACGAGAATCCGGACAACGTTGATAACACTGTCGTCTACGGTCTGTATCTGAGTTTGCGAGGTCATGCCCCGATCGTATGGGGCGATGCTCGGTGCATCTATTGGGGATACCCCTGATTGTTCCCTAAGAAAACGGTTTGGGTTTACCCGAATTGACCGACATACGCATATGCGTATAATCACCGCTCGCGATACTAAGCCGAGGCCGAACCATGTTTACTGAATCCAAACGCGTCGCCATTCTTGGGGCGTCCGGTTATGCCGGTGGTGAGCTTGTTCGTCTCGTTGACGGACATCCAAATCTTGAACTTGTTCACATCGGCGCCCACTCCCGGGCTGGGCAACCTCTCAGTTCAGTCCACCCACATCTGTCGGGCGGCGAGCGTGTGCTTGCCACGCTCGAACCCTCCGAGGTCCCCGAAATTGACGTTGTCTTTTTTGCGCTACCGCACGGTGCATCGGCGGCGCCCGCAATGCAACTTCTTAACCGGGGAGCGGTCCTCGTCGATCTGGGATCAGACTTTCGGATGACAGATCCGGTTCGGTACACCGAGGCGTATGGCATTGAACACCCGGCACCCGAGCAGCTCGGTAGCTGGGTGTACGGTCTACCCGAGTTGTTCGGAAAGCACCTGATCGGTGCCGACCGGATTGCGGTACCTGGCTGTTATCCGACGGGTGCGCTGCTTGGCCTCGCACCGCTCGTCACGGCCGGTCTTGTCGATACATCCGGTGTGATCGTCGATTCGCTTTCTGGAGTATCGGGTGCGGGTCGCTCCGTAAAGGACAACCTCCACTACGGCGCTGCGAGCGAAAACGCCACCGCATACGGGCTCGTCACCCACCGACACCGGCCAGAAATCGAGCAAGGTCTTGAGGCGGTCGGGGCGGTCGACCCCGTTGTCACCTTTACCCCACACCTCGTCCCGATGTTGCGCGGTGAGCTGACAACTTCCTACTGCAAGACCAAGGCGTCTGAGGAAGAGCTGAGGGAGGCGCTCACTAAAGCGTATGCGGATGCACCGTTTGTGCGCGTCGTCGATGAACCACCGCAGACGAGGTGGGTGGTTGGTTCGAACAACGCAATGGTGACCGTACGTGTGGACCAACACGCCGGGTTGGCGATCATCGTTTCAGCGATTGACAATCTCCTCAAGGGTGCCGCCGGGCAGGCTGTGCAGTGTGTCAACGTGTCATATGGATGGGAAGAAACCTTGGGGCTCCCATCCACAGGGGCGATGCCATGAGCGTTGTCGCGGCAAGAGGATTTAGGGCAAATGGGGTCGCCGCGGGCATCAAGTCGGACGGCGCTCTCGACCTTGCCGTTGTGATCGCGGACGAGGTGATACCGACAGCGGCCGTGTTCACAACATCGCAGGCGCCCGCTGCACCGGTCCGTCTCAGCGCGCACAACGTGATGACACAGCCCGGTTCACGCGCCGTGGTGCTCAACTCCGGTGGTGCCAATGCCGGTACGGGGCCGAGCGGGGATGCATTGGCGGTGACCACGATCGAGGCAATGGCAGAGCTGCTTTCTTGTGAACCAGCCGAGGTCCTTGTGTGTTCTACCGGCACCATCGGGTCTTCGCTTCCGGTCGACCGCATGGTTGCCGCTCTGCCACAGGCGATCGCAAACGCATCCGCTTCGCCAGAGGGAGGTACCGCAGCAGCGCAGGCGATCATGACCACTGACACGGTCATCAAAGAGGCGACGGTGAGCGCGGACGGCTACATAATCGGTGGCATGGTCAAGGGCGCTGGAATGATCCGCCCGGACATGGCGACGATGCTCTGCGTCATCACCACCGACGCCAGACTCACGAGTGCCCAGCTCGACCATGCCCTACGTAAAGCGGTTGTGGTTTCGTTCAACTCGCTCACCCTCGACGGGTGCGCCTCGACAAACGACACCGTGATAGTGATGGCCTCTGGGATGTCCGCAGCGACACCAGATCTTGGGGAGTTCGCCGGCCGACTCTCAGCGGTTTGTCTCGACCTTGCCAACCAAATGGCGCACGATGCCGAAGGGGCGACGCGGGTCATTACTTTGAACGTTCGGGGTGCAGGCACCGATCAACAAGCCCGTCTGGTTGGTCGTGACATCTGCGATTCAGACCTCGTTCGGGCATCATTTTTTGGTGGCGACCCGAACTGGGGGCGTCTGCTCGGTGCGGCCGCGGCATCGACGATCCCGATCGACGCCGGGATGTTCTCCGTCGCGTACTGCGGCGTGGAAATTGCCGCCGGTGGTGTGCAGGTCAACTACGACGAATCGTCGTTGCTCGCGCGCCTCAAGGATGGAGATTTTGAAATTGATATCACCGTCGGAGGTGGCGAGGGAGCGGCGACCATCGTCACTACCGACCTCACGCCGGAGTACGTGGCGTTTAACGGGGAGAGATCCTGATGACAACCGGCCACACATCACCGACGCAGGTGAAGTCACGCATAGCCACCGGCATGGGTAAGGCGCGCATCTTTAGCGAGGCGCTGCCGTTCATCAAGCGATATCGGGACACCACGGTTGTCATCAAGTACGGCGGTTCCGCAATGGTCGACGCTGCGTTACGGGAGTCCTTTGCCGATGACGTCGCGATGCTCCACTACGTCGGTATCAATCCCGTCATCGTGCACGGCGGCGGTCCCCACATCTCAAGGGCGCTCAAGCAGCGGGGTATTGAGTCAACCTTTGTGGATGGGTTGCGTGTCACCGACGACGACACCATTTCTGTTGTGCAGGCAACCCTCATAGGTGAAGTGAACCCCGACATTGTCAGGCTCATCAATACGCACGGTTCGTTGGCGACCGGTGTCAACGGTCTTGATGCCAACCTCTTTCTTGCCGAACAGATCGATCCGGCGCTCGGCCATGTTGGTCGAGTGGTTCATGTAAACACCACGCTGATTAAGGGTCTCCAAAGCCAGGGGTTCGTGCCTGTCGTGGCACCGCTGGCGCGGGGCCCCAAAGGAGAGACGCTCAATGTCAATGCAGACACCGCTGCTGCCGCGCTGGCGATCGCCCTTGGAGCAACCAAGCTGGTGTACCTGACGGACGTCGAAGGCCTGTATGAGGATCTTGGGCGTGAAGATTCCCTCATTTCGAGGATTACGGTCGAATCGCTCGAAGAAATGCTTGGTTCGACGTCGATCACCGCCGGGATGTTGCCAAAGCTTCAGTCCTGTGTGGATGCGTTGAAAGGCAGTGTCGAGATGGCTCACATCCTCGACGGCCGCGTGCAACACGCGGTCCTGCTTGAGGTGTTCACCCCAGAGGGTATCGGCACCATGATCACGAAGGGGTCGAACGCATGACGTCGACGGCGGCACGGCGCCGTGCAATCCGGCGGCTCATCAAAACACAATCGGTGCCAAGCCAAAGCACGATTGTCGAGCTCCTGCAGGGGGAGGGTCACACCGTGACGCAGGCGACCGTGTCGCGTGATCTCGACATCATCGGCGCCGTGAAAGTACGTCGGCCTGATGGTGTGTATCTCTACGAGGTAGCCGACCATCTCACCAAGGACATCGCGGATCGCGCCCTCACCCGTGCGCTTGCTGACTTCGTCCTCTCCATTTCGACATCGCTGAATCTCGTCATCTTGCGGACTCCGCCGGGCGGTGCGCACCTTGTTGCGGGCGCGATCGACCACTCCGGACTCGAGGGAGTGCTCGGGACGGTGGCGGGTGACGACACGGTGATGATCGTGTGCGCCGAGAGTCGCCCCGCGCTGTACGTTGCACAAGAACTTGAACAGATTGGAGCTGCCCGATGAGCAAGCGTAACATCAACAGAGTAGTGCTCGCCTACAGCGGTGGGCTCGACACATCGGTGATTCTGAGATGGATCAAGGAAGAGTATGACGCTGAAGTCATCTGCTACACCGCCGATGTAGGACAGGGTGAGGAGGTCGCGGAGGCCAAAGCTAAGGCTATGGCGACCGGCGCTCTGGATGCGATCACGGAGGATCTCACCGAGTCATTCGTGAAGGACTACGTGTTCCCTGCGTTCCGGGCGAACGCCGTGTACGAGGGTTATTACCTTCTTGGAACTTCGCTTGCCCGACCGGTCATAAGCAAGGGTCTTGTTGAGCTTGCGCGCGAGACCGGCGCTGACGCCATTGCACATGGCGCAACTGGGAAAGGCAACGATCAGGTTCGGTTTGAGCTCGCAGCGTATGCGCTGAAACCCGATATCAAGGTGATTGCTCCGTGGCGCGAGTGGGACATGCGTGGAAGGGCGGATCTGGTTGAGTATGCCAAGAAGTACGACATCCCGACACCCGTAACCGCGGCAATGCCCTACTCGATGGATGCCAACCTGTTGCACATTTCCTACGAGGGTGGTGTACTCGAAGACCCATGGACCGCACCACCAGCCGACATGTTCAGGATGACGGTGAACCCTGAGGATGCACCTGATGAGGCCGAGATGGTGACTATTGGATACCGGCACGGCGACCCGGTGAGCGTGAACGGCGTTGATCTTGACCCGGTGGCATTGCTGACGACCCTCAACGAGATGGGTGGACGTCACGGCATCGGACGTGTCGACATTGTGGAGAACCGATTTGTCGGCATCAAGAGTCGCGGCGTGTACGAGACCCCGGGTGGCACGATCATGTACCACGCCCACCGTGCGGTCGAGTCCCTGACCCTTGACCGCGAGGTGCTGCATTTGCGCGACGATCTTGCGAACCGCTACTCAGAGATGGTGTACAACGGGTTCTGGTTTTCCCCAGAACGCGAGGCGCTGCAGGCGTTTATGGACAACGTGCAGTCTCGGGTTACCGGCGAGGCGCGGCTCAAGTTGTACAAGGGGCAGGCGATCGTCGAGGGTCGCAAGTCTGCAAGCGACGCGCTCTATGACGAAGCAACCGCAACGTTTGAGGCCGACGACGTCTATGACCAGGCGGACGCCGAGGGCTTCATCCGCCTGCAATCCTTGCGGCTGCGGACCTTTGCAGAGAAACGACTTGGGGAGGGCGAATGACTTTATGGTCGGGTCGATTCGACGAAAAACCAGACGATGTTCTGTGGAGCTTCACAGCGGACGTTTCCGATCGTCGGTTGCTCGTGGATGACCTCAACGGGTCCATTGCTCACGTCAAGATGCTTGCGTCGGTCGGGATTCTCAGCGACGACGAGTCTGGTGTTATCAGCGACGGGCTCGAGGTCATTGCGCAAGAGGCACGTAGCGGATCATTCGAGTTCAAGGAATCAGACGAGGATGTGCACTCCGCGGTGGAGCGCCGCCTCGAAGAGCTGATTGGTGAGCTTGCTGGCAAACTCCACACCGGTCGTTCGCGTAACGATCAGATCTGTCTGGATCTACGGCTGTACCTGCGCAGGACGGGCGAGCGTCGCGTCGACCAGATCAAATCGCTGATGGGCGTCCTGGTTGACAAGGCAGAGGAGGTTGGCGATACGGTGAGTCCGTCGTACACCCATCTCCAGCAGGCGCAAGCGATCCCTTTTGCGCATCACCTTCTGGCCTATGCGTGGATGTTGAAACGCGACGCTGAGCGGTTTGTTGACGCCAGGCGTCGCATTGATGTGTCACCGCTTGGGGCCTCGGCGTCCGCCGGGTCGTCGCTTCCCTTGGACCCAGACGCGACCGCAGAGCTGTTGGGGTTTGCGTTGCGGTTCGACAACTCGCTCGATGCTGTTGCCTCTCGTGACTTCGTGTCCGAGTATGCATTCTGTTGCGCCCAGACAATGGTCACGTTGTCGCGTATGTCTGAGGAGCTGGTCCTGTGGGCCACCACGGAGTTCGACTGGGTGTCGTTCCCCGACCGCCACACGACAGGGTCGTCTGCAATGCCACACAAGAAGAATCCAGACATGGCCGAGCTGGTGCGTGGCAAGAGCGCCGTTGTCCTGGCGGCGTCTACCGGATTGCTCGCCCTGCAGAAGGGCCTACCGATGACGTACAACCGCGACCTGCAAGAGGACAAGGGTCTGGTGTTCCAGGCCGACGACAACACGGCCGGCTCGCTGGCCGCCATTGCGACCATGGTTGAGGCAGCCGACTTTCACCCAAAAGGTCCGGTGGGCTGGGTGACCGCTCTGGACCTTGCCGAGGTGTTGGTCGAGCGTGGTGTGCCATTCCGAGTTGCACACGAGGCAGTGGGTCGTTTGGTAAACAAGCTCGTGTCTGAGGGCCGCACCATGGGCCAAGTTACCGGTGCTGATCTTGTTGCCGCCCATCCACAATTCACAAACGACGATGTCGAGTTTGCGGACCCCACGACATCAATGGAGCGCCGAATAACACCGGGCGGCGGCTCGATGAACTCGGTGCGCACTCAACTGGCAGCTCTCAGGAGCTACCTGCGCTGACACCATGAGAGGCGACTGCACGGGATCTGGTCGGTTGTGTCGCCGAGGAGATGTCACTACCAGCGGTAGGCGAACGGTTCGCTGCCGGTTGGTGCGGTTCGGCCCAGCATCTTCTTTGCAATGATGTCTGCCGACGCCATCGAGAGTGTCCAGCCGAGATAACCGTGACCGGCGTTCACCCACAGGCCGGGTGTGCCGGGGACCGCATCGATCGTGGGCTTGCCGTCTGACGACATGGGGCGCAGCCCTGCCCACTCGTTGAGAGGGCTTTCCCAGTCAACAAGACCGGGGAACACGTTGTCTACGACGCGGCGGTGAGTGGCGAAGTTGGCCGGTTTGAATGTTGTGTCGTGGCCTTCGAACCTGGCAATGGCAGTGACGCGGAGGCGGTCGCCGAGAGGCGTTATCGCACAGAACTCGCTGAAGTCGACACCGCCGATCTTCGGCATGATCGAGCGATCCGTGACGGTTGCGGTGATCGAATAGCCCTTTGCGGGCGCGATGGGTAGACGCACGTTATGTTGTTTGAGGAATGATCCGGTGATGGCGCCGAGACAAACGACCACGTTGTCGAACTCTTCAATGTCGTTGGGGGTCGCCACGCTGAGTCGTTCGTTGCTCACGGCAACTTTTGAGATTTTCGCATTGAGAACGATCTGGCCGCGCGGCGAGGCGGTGATGGCCTGGGCGAGGTGTTCGGTGAAGCGACGGCCGTCGCCGACGGAGTCGTCGCGGACGTACAGTGCCCCGACGGGCGGAGTTTTAGATCTGCCGAACGCCGGTTCAAGCTCAAGAAGCTCGTCCCGGTCGAGGATCGTGGCGTCGATCCCCTCTGACACCAAGAAGTCGGCGTGGTGCTTCTCGTTGGCAAGGCTCTTGTTCGTGTTGTGCCAATAGAGGACACCGCGGTGGCTAGCGTCGATGTCGTAGTCGGCGTCGTCGAGCAGCTCTCTGAGGCGGTGGGCGCTCGAGATTGCGAGACGGGTGAGCGCGGTGGTGGCTGCGGGCGCTCGTCTTGGGGTGCTGTTGCGGAGGAAACTTGTTACCCAGGGGATTGAACGGACAAACACCGACGGACTGAAACCGACGGGGGATTTGGTTTTGAACAATGTCGATGCATACCGCAACGGTGCCTGCGGGGAGTTCCACACGACTGCGTGACCGGGGGTGATAAGGCTGGCGTTTGCTGCCGA
Source organism: Acidobacteriota bacterium (assembly GCA_022562055.1). Classification (NCBI taxonomy): domain Bacteria; kingdom Pseudomonadati; phylum Acidobacteriota; species Acidobacteriota bacterium. Next base: position 22,030 of record JADFQA010000041.1, read on the forward strand.
CGCCTCTCCCGCAACTTCCGGTCCGGCTTCGAAGACCGTGACCTCGGCTCCGGCGTTGAGCAGCTCCCACGCGGTGGTGATCCCGATGACACCTCCACCGAGTACCGCGACACGCATGATCTCTAGCCCGGCACGACGGCGCTCACGCGAATCTCAACCGCCCAGTCCGGATTGGCGAGTTTCGCTTCTACACATGCGCGCGATGGTGGCAGGATGCCGTCGAGCCACTCGATGTACACAGGGTTCATGTCGTCAAACGTCGCAATGTCTTTCAGCCAGATCGAAACTTCGAGCAGGTTGTGTTTCGATGTTCCGCAGCGAGCGAGCCGTTCGTCGATCTGGTCGAGCACCGATCTGGTCTGTTCAGCAACCGAGCCTTCCCCCGCCGGAACGACCCCCGAGAGATAGACAACATCGTTATGAATCGTGGCCACCGGCAACCATCCATCCGGATCTATGTGTTCGATATCGTTCATGTTGACGACGCTTTCGTGTGACGGTCCACCATTGCGGCGTCCGTTGGTTCACCATGGTGCGCCAGTAAACGCCAGAATGCAAGATGTGTGCCGTTTTTGTCACACCCGTCGGTTACGTTGCGGGTATGGACACGAACAACGTCACAGTAATCACCAAGAAGACTCCACACTCAGAACGCTACAGCACCGTGCTCGACCGGGCCGAGGCTCGGTTGGCGAGCGTTTTCTCATTCGATGTCGTCGCCCGTTGTCTAGGTCCCTGCTCGATGTGTGACGCTGGTGATATGGCCCACGCGGCATAGCTCGTTCGGGCCGGAAGGCCGGGATTGACCTCGTCCGGTACGTGTGAGAGACGCGATCCTGCTTCGACGGTTGGCGGCAAGGTCGCGTTTTAAGCCAGAGGCTCACGCGCAAACCGATTGTTGTAGGATCGCACAACGCCATCTGAGGAGAATGCATGGGCGACACGGTCAAATACTTGCTCAATGAATCCGAGATGCCCACTCAGTGGTACAACATTGTTCCCGACCTGCCAGAACCACCTCCACCGCCGCTCAATCCCGGGACGCACGAACCCCTAGGACCGGAAGATTTGGCACCGCTGTTCCCGATGGCATTGATCATGCAAGAGGTCAGCACCGACAGTTACATCGATATCCCCGGCGAAGTCCTCGACATCTACCGGCTGTGGCGGCCATCTCCCCTGTATCGTGCTCGGCGACTTGAGAAGGCGCTCCATACACCCGCAAAGATCTACTACAAGTACGAGGGTGTGAGCCCTGCCGGGTCGCATAAGCCAAACACTGCGGTCCCGCAGGCGTACTACAACGCCCAAGAGGGTGTGAAGAAGATTGTGACCGAGACCGGTGCCGGCCAATGGGGTAGTGCTATGGCGTTTGCCTGCGGGCTGTTCGGCATTAGTTGTGAGGTCTGGCAGGTCGCTGCCTCGTTCGAACAGAAGCCGTATCGCAAGTCGATGATGGAGACCTGGGGGGCCACGGTGCATTCGAGTCCTTCTCCACTCACCGAGGCGGGTCGCGCCATTCTTGCCCAAGACCCAAACAGCCCCGGTTCATTAGGAATCGCGATCTCGGAGGCCGTCGAGACAGCTGCCCAGAGGGACGACACCAAGTATGCGCTCGGGAGCGTGCTCAACCATGTGCTGCTCCATCAGACCATCATCGGTGAAGAGGCATTGTTGCAGATGCAGATGGCGGGCGACACGCCCGACATTATCGTCGGTTGTACCGGCGGTGGCTCGAACTTCGCTGGACTCATGTTTCCCTTCTTGCGGGAAAAGATGGCCGGCAACATGAACCCGATCATCAGGGCTATCGAGCCTGCGGCGTGTCCTTCGTTCACAAAGGGTGTCTACGCCTACGACTCTGGCGATACGGCAGGGATGACCCCGCTGATGAAGATGCACACTCTTGGACACGATTTCATACCCGACCCGATCCACGCCGGGGGTCTGCGTTATCACGGCATGTCGCCGTTGCTCTCGCATATCTTCGAGCTTGGTCTAATGGAGGCCGAAGCAATCGGCCAGACCGAGTGCTTCGAGGCAGGTGTTCAGTTCGCCAGAACCGAAGGCATTGTTCCTGCGCCAGAGCCGACTCACGCCATCGCGGCAACGATCCGCGAGGCAATGGCATGCCGCGAGTCCGGCGAGGAGAAGGTCATCCTCGCGGCGGTGTGTGGTCACGGCCACTTCGACATGGCGTCGTACGACAAGTTCCTGTCGGGCAACCTAGTCGACTTCGAGTATCCCGAGGAAAAGGTCGCCGCCGCCCTCGAACACCTACCAGTGATTAGCT
>JADFQA010000042.1 GCA_022562055.1 Acidobacteriota bacterium
CGCAGTCTCAGACCAGGTCGGTGTCAGCGCAACATGGAGACCAATCTTCGATTCGTCTTTGAGGACCTCAAGCCAGGTAAAACCGTCCGGGTTGGTCCACATGGGGTTGTATACGCGGGTGAAGTAGACGTCGAGCTTGCTGCGGCCCTCCTTGAGGAAGTGCGGCAGTAGGAAGCTCATCTCGTGGTAGCTGAGCGGGTATTCCTTGGGCCACAGCGTCTCGTTCCATCGGCTGTGAGGTGGAGGCATGTTCCAGTGTGCGGGCTTGAACTTCACCCATCCCGCGGGGGACACTCCGCCTTTGGTGCCGACCGACCCGGTGAGGACGTGGAGGAACTGCAGTGTCCGGGCACCCTGCCAACCGCTGAGGTTGCCGGCGCCGACCGACCGCCACGTATGTGACGCAAATGCGTGGCCGGCGTCTGCGACTTCTCGTGCTACTGCCTCGATTTGGCCAGGTTGGAGTCCGCATTCCTCGGTTGCCCATTCCGGCGTGAACTCGGCGTACTCGTCCTTGAGCACGTTGATGAACTCTTCGTAGGTTTGGGCACGGTCGGGGTAACGGGTTTCGAGGGTGCCGGCCCAGTTCACCCAGCGTTTCATGAAGTCGTGATCGACCGTGTCCCATTCGAGGAGAAGTCGTGCAATCGCCAATAGCAGCGCCGGCTCCGTCCCCGGCCAACACGACAGCCAGTAGTCCGACATCGACGCGGTGTTCGACAGCCGCGGGTCGACGGTGGCGATTTTTGAACCGGCCTGTTTTGCCTCCATGATGCGCTGGGCGTGCGGGTTGAAGTAGTGACCGGTCTAGAGGTGGGCAGACAGCAGCAGGATGAACTTGGCGTTGGCGAAGTCCGCTGACGGCCTGTCGTAACCCGACCACATGGCATACCCGACACGTGCGCCCGAAGAGCAGATGTTGGTGTGGCTGTTGTGACCATCGATGCCCCACGCCTTGAGCGTGCGGTCCATAAAGCCGTCCTCACCGGGACGTCCCACGTGATACATGATCTCGTCGTGGCGGTCCTCGCGAATCGCTTTCCCGATACGGCTACCGATGTCGGCGAGCGCATCTTTCCACGAGACGCGTTCCCACTCACCGCCGCCTCGTTCACCGACCCGGCGCAGCGGGTACAAGATTCGCTCGGGGTCGTCGACCTGGTTGATCGTCGCGGGCCCCTTTGCGCACGTCCTGCCGCGCGATCCGGGGTGTTCGGGGTTGCCCTCGAATCGGCGAATCTTCCCGGTGTCTTTGTCGATGTATGCGAGCAAACCGCAGGCGGATTCGCAGTTGAAGCAAGTCGTCGGCACCAGTCGAAACCTGTTCTTCACGCGCCGTGGCCATGCGGTCGCGTCATACTCTTCCCAGTCATCCCAGCGTTCGATCGGTGGGTAGTTGGTGAGCTCGCCCTCCGGGGTGAGGCGAATGATCTTGTCGTCGGTGGTCATGGATGCCTCATGTCAGTGGAACGCTTTGCCCGGCTTTTACAAAGGCGTCGTCGCCAAGCCCGATGCCCGCGGCTGCGGCGAGACCGCCGATAGCCCCGACTACGGGTGCTGCACCCGCGAGTACGGCGATCGCCAACGCTGCGGTGACCACCGTTGCGAGGACCAGACCGACCCGGTATTGCGTTGCGAACGTCCCCTTCGTTAGGTGGCGGTAGGCGGCTGCTGCGTCGGGTTCTCGTGCGGTGCGAGACTCGAACAATGCAGTCATTGCGAGGCCGATTGCCCCGACCAGCATGGTGAAAGCAAACGCTGTGGTCCCTACCGGTCCGTGTGCAGTCGTCAACAGCCCGACAGACTCTGTCGACCTTTCCACCGTCGATACCATCGACGCAAGCAGTGACACACCGCCCCCGACTGCGAATGCGGCGGCGATCATGTGCCACACAAGTGCCGGGCTGTTCCACAGGGTTCTTCCTCTGGCTTGTCCGAATAGGAACGCCGTGTACCCAGCGGTGCCGAGTCCGACGATCGCCGCTGCCCAGATCGCTCCCCGTGCAATGGAGTCCTGGTTCGTGACACCGGCCAAGAACCAGACGCCGAACGTGACGGCCTGTGCGCTCAGTATCCACGCCCCCCGCACGAGCCAAGACGAGGGGTTGCCTTTGGTGAGTAGGTAGTAGAAACGGTCGGGGCGTTTGAGGTCGGCGATCAGCACAACACCGGTGAGTGCGAGGAACACCCCTCCGGCGAGGGGTGCACCGACCGACATCCACGCCGATTCGAGCGATGCACCAAAGATGATGGCGACCAGCGCTGCAATGGCAATCCCGGCTGCGATGGCTTTGGTGAGGAAGTATGCGGAGACGCGCGACCCCCACGGCATTGGGAAGTCGTTGCTGTACACAACTTTTGGATGTCCGGCTTCGGTGGTGACGTTGCGTGTCGGCGTTTTTACGCTGTCCGGCCCGTCGGTGAGATCGATGTTCAGCCAGGAATTTTCGATGTTGGCGGGGTCCCGCCACAGGCCCCCATCGTCGGGGCGTGATGCGGCCAGCGGGGCCAGATTTGTTGGCTCGGCCCCCTTATACCAGAGATTTGGCATCGTGCCTCGCTCTAGAGAACGCTGCGTGAGATTGCCTGCGGCGACCATCATGGCGATCTTGCTGGTTGGGTCATCGAGATCGCCCGCAATGATCGACTGCTCAGGACAAACCACAACGCAGGCGGGTTCGAGCCCGACCTCGACGCGGTGTACGCAGTAGTTGCATTTTTGGGCGGTGCCGTCGTTGGGGTCGATGTACAGCGCGTCGTAGGGGCAGGCTTGCATGCATGACTTGCATCCAATGCAGAGTTCAGTGTCGAAGTCGACGATCCCATCCGACCTTCGGAACAGCGACGACGTCGGGCAGATCGTGACGCAGGGCGCATCGGTGCAGTGGTTGCACCTCATCACCGAGAACGAACGTTTGGTGTCGGGCCAGGTGCCCTGCTCTACATACTTCACCCAGGTGCGGTTCACACCGAGTGGGACCTGGTGCTCGGTTTTACAGGCAACCGTGCACGCATGACATCCGATGCACGTTGTCTGATCGATTACGAATCCGTAACGCAGGGCTTCCTCCTCGCGGCCGAGTCTTGCAGGTTCCTAGGGCGGGCGCGTGACTCCAAGATTTCGATGTTCTTGGCCGGTGAGGGACGTCGATTCGGGGATTGGAGACGTGATAGCGTCTAGGCCGCTACCGAAAGGACCGTAGGCGAGATGCGCGAATGGTGACCACATCGAGCGAGATCCGCCGCGTCTATCTGCTGCTCACACTGCTGCAATCTCTGGCCGCCTCGCTCATCTTTGGCATCAACACGCTGTTCCTTCTTGATGCTGGCTTGTCTATCACTGGCACCTTCATAGCCAACGGGGCATTCACGGCGGGGATGATGATCTTCGAGATACCAACCGGTGTAGTGGCGGACACGGTGGGGAGGCGAGCTTCGTTTCTCTGGGGGACAATCACGCTTGGGGTGACAACGGCGCTCTATGTCGCGTTGTGGGCGGCGGAAAGTCCGCTGTGGATGTGGGTGATCGTGTCGGCGCTCATCGGGCTCGGCTTCACCTTCTTCTCCGGTGCTACCGAGGCGTGGTTGGTCGATGCCCTTGCCGTGACCGGGGGGACTGATCAACTTGAAGAGATCTTCGCCAAAGGTGGTGTTGTCGGCGGCTCGGCGATGCTTGCGGGGTCAGTCGCCGGTGGCGTGATTGCCCAATTCGGTCTAGGGATTCCATACATTCTGCGATCGTTGCTTCTCGTCGTCACATTCGTTGCGGCGTGGCGATGGATGCACGACGTTGGGTTCACACCGGCCCCCGGTGGGGACATCCGCGGCGAGATCCGCATGATTGCCAAGGCGTCTCTTGAGTACGGGTTGAAGAACCCACCAGTGCGGAATCTGATGTTGGCAGCTCCGGTCACGATGGGCGTTGGTGTGTGGGCGTTCTATGCGTTCCAGCCTCACCTACTCGATCTTTATGGTGATCCGAATGCGACGTGGATTGCAGGCACCGCGGCAGCGGTGTTTGCCGGTGCTCGCATCCTCGGCGGTATTGTTGCGGTCCGTGTTTCGCGCCGGTTGGGACGCCGGTCGACAGGACTCATCGTTTCGGCGGTCGGCCAGGTGGTTGCGCTCGTTGTTGTCGGCGTAGCCACGAATTTCTGGGTCGCTTTGATTGCGCTGATTGTTAGCTCGGTGATGATGGCGTCGGTCATGCCGATGCGTCAGACGTTGCTCAACTCGCTGATCCCGTCCGAGCAGCGAGCAACCGTGCTGTCGTTCAATGGGCTGATGGGTGGTGCAGGCGGCGTGGTTTTCCAGCCCGGCCTTGGACGCGCAGCCGACGCCTGGTCATATGGAACGGCGTACGTCATCGGCGGCGCGCTTCAGCTCATAGCGGTGCCGTTTGCGTTTGCGATCCGCAGAATGAATCTCAAAGAAGACATCGTGCTGCCGGCTGAGGCGTCGGAAGCCGAGGCGACCGAATCTGAGTAGTTCTCGTCGGGCGCTGCCGTAAGGGTGGGTGCCGGCCACGACAGGCTTCCATCACTGCAGCGCTGACGTACCCCGTTTCGGGGTTCAGGGTGGTGCCCGGTCGGTGTTTGCTGAGGGTGCCGTGTTTCTGAAGAGTTTTCGCAGGTTGTCGGGGGTGAGGTCGAGTCGGTGTGTCCGGGTGTGGTGTTTTCGGCAGAGGAGGACCGTGTTCTCAAGGTTGGTGGGTCCCCCGTTCGCCCAGTGGGTGAGGTGGTGGGCGTCGCACCATGACACTGGTGCGGTGCATCCTTTCCAAACGCATCCCCGGTCACGGTGCTCAAGTGCCCTTCTGAGTCCTGGTGGGATGGTGCGGGTTTTACGCCCAACGTCAATAGGGAGTGATTTGGCGTCGAGGACGATGCGGGTGACGCTTGCGTCGCAGGCGATTTGTTTGATGGTTTCGAGGTTGACGGGTGCGCCACCGAGTTCCGCGAGTTGTTGGCGGGCACCGGTGAACGTGTTGTGGTCAATGGTGATCGTGATGTGGGGTTTCTCCCCACCTGATGTTTTCAATTCCGTGTTGTGGTCTAGGAAGAAGCGGCAGATGTCACCAAGTGCGTCAGCGCGTTTCTGGGTCGGGCTGCGCTGGTCGTCATGGTCACCCCAGGTGGGGTTGGTATGAGCCTGTATGGCGGTGGTGATGGTGTGGAACAGTTCAGGGTTCAGTGTCCCTCTGATTTCACCAACCCCATCGTAGGTTTGCGCCAAATAGAGGCTTCTGAGACGGTTGATGTGTTCAATGTCACGTGATGCTTGTTGGTGGTTGACTTGTTGTTCCCAGTGCGAGATGACCCGCCTCAAGTTGTGTGGGGTGAGACGGGTAGCAACATCGGAGAACACGGCTTCGTGGTGTGGGAACGGCCCTGGGTTACGGTCGCGGGCTTGGGCTAGTAACGAAACACTGCGGTACGAGATGTTCCCACCAAGGGCTTGTTCAACAATGGTCGGCATGTGGGTCAACGCCCGACCAGTTTTGGTGACCCCGGATGCCTCTGCACTATCCATGTTGCAGTGATGGCGTAGCCACCCGGCTGTGGTTAACCCGTGGACAACACTCGGGATGTCACGGTGTTCAAGTTCACGCACCTGCAACGCGAAACGTGTCTGGGCTGCACTAATTGTGGCCCGCAACTCAATGGTTGCCTTCTCTAACACGTCATCAGACAATGCTGAGGTGTCACGCAAGATTGTATTCATGTTGCTGTTTGTGGCAACGGGCTCGCTTGCAAGCTGGGGGAAGCCACCGACAAGTCGGTCAGCGATGTTCGAGTCCTTTGCCCGCCTGTCCGGCGGGTTCTGGCTTCGCATACCCGCATACTAGTCGAACGTATGTTCGATTGTCAACCCCCAAACCCAACATTTCTCAAGAAACTTTTTGGAGGCCGAAAACCGCCCGCGAGAGTCCGGTTGCTGGCTGTGGGCGGATTCGCTGTCCACACAGTCGGAGTGGAGCCGCTCCCGGTCGGCTGTAGGCCGATTGAAGGCCAACCCAGGGGGCGCCTCGAAGAGAAGCTGTAGACCCAACACGTCTCGGTAGAACTCGACGGCTGTTCCCACGTCGTCAACGGCGATGGCGATCTGCCCGACAGTGGTGATCCCGATGTTGGCCGCCATTCCTAGCTAGCCCCGGCGGGTGGCAGGTCTTCGGTGATGAGGATGTCTATTTGGGTGAACGCCTTGTCACGAATCGGGATCAGCGCTGCATACTCGTCGCTGTCGAACACCGTGCGAATCGACGCCGCGCTGTCGAAGTCCATGATGAAGATGAAGCCCGTGTCGGGTCCGCCGGCGACCGTGTCTGAAATGCCGACGCGTTTGACGACCGCGCCACCTGCGTCGAAGAGCAGCGGCATGACCTGCTCAACATACTCTTGCAGCGCGGCTTCTTCCCCGGGGCGGGCGACAGACAGCACGATCAACGTGGCCATGGTTACATACTCGGTCGATGGCTTCGATCCCAGACTATCGCGGATGGGCGGGGGGTTGGTGGGCCGACTACTGTTGTGGCCGATGGGGAACGTTCGCTGATGCCGCTATTGCTCGCCGTCGAAGAGACGGCCTCAGACGGCGTGCTCAACGCAGAAATCTGGGCAATCGTGCTCATCGCGATTGCGGCCATCGTTGCGGTCGCCGCACGTTTCTTCAAGGTCCCCTTTACGGTTCTGTTAGTAGTTGCCGGACTCGTGATGGCGGCCCTCACAGAGGTCGATGTAAACCTCTCCAAGGACCTCATCCTCGGTGTGTTCGTCCCCCCGCTGGTATTCGAGGCAACAATGAAGTTGCCGTGGCGGCGATTACGTAACGACCTCGCGTCGATTCTCACCCTCGCCATCGGGGGAACCCTCATCGGCACATTCGTCATCGGCGCAATTGTGCGGCCTTTCCTCGACGTTCCTTGGCCGGCGGCGCTGGCATTCGGTGCGTTGATCTCAGCAACCGACCCGGTGGCCGTGATCTCACTGTTCAGAAGTCTCGGTGTGAGTAAACGATTGACGACGCTTGTCGAGGGGGAGAGCTTGTTCAACGATGGTGCGGCGATTGTTGTGTTCAACCTTGCCGTTGCTGCCGCTGTTGTCGATGCCCCTCCGTTCAGCCTTGGCGGTGCGGTCGGTGAGTTCGTGCTCGTGGCGTTCGGTGGTCTTGCTGTGGGTATCGCTCTCGGATATGTCGTGTCCACGGTCGTGCTCAAGAATCTTGACGACCATCTCGTCGAAACCGCGATCACGGTGGCCCTTGCGTTCGGTTCCTATCTAGTCGCCGAGGAGTTCGGCGTGATCGTCGGTATTGAAGGTCTCCAACTCAGTGGGATTCTCGCTGTGGTCGCTGCGGGGATCGTTGTCGGCGAGCTGGGTCTGCGCAACACCTCGCCGCCGACGCGACTCACGCTTGAAAACTTTTGGGAGTTCCTGTCGTTTACGGTCAACTCGTTTGTGTTCCTCCTTATCGGCCTGCGTATCCACGTGCGGGACCTTGTGGGCCAGCTCGACGCGGTCGTCGTTGCGATCGCCGCCATACTTCTGGCCCGGGCACTCGTCGTGTACGGCACGATGCTGGTCCAGAACCGGATCAGGGCGACGCGGTACGTGTCGACGAAATACCAGCACGTCCTTTACTGGGGCGGACTTCGTGGCGCGGTGAGTCTGGCGCTTGCGCTCACGCTTACTGGGTCGTTTGACGACGAGGTTGCGAGGGTGCTCGAGCTGGCGACGTTTGGCGTCGTCCTGTTTACCCTGCTATTCCAGGGCACGACCATCAACCTGCTGATACGGCGCCTAGGTCTTGGACATCGATCCCAGGCGATCATCGATCAGCAGCGGTATCAGGCAGTGATTTATAGCAAGCGTGCGGGCCGACGCGAATTGGAGCGCCTCCAGCGCGAGGGCATGGTGCTATCACAGGTGTGGGAACCGCTTGACAACCTCTATGACGAGCAGATTAATGCTGACCGTCGGATGCTCGACAGGCACTTCCAACGCAATCCGGGGTTGGAGACGTCGATGTTTCTCCAGGCCCGGTCCGATGCTATCAACGCCGAGCGCAGCGCTGTGCTCGATGCGAGTCGTCGCGGGTTGATCAGCAACGAAATCGCTGAAGAAGTTTCGGGGGATCTTGCCCATCGTCTTGCGGCGCTTGAGTTCATTCGGGCGCGTCTGGGTGCCGGCCAGGAAATCGACACCGAGCCCGAGGCGTTGGAGGACGGCGAGTGAGTGGCATATTGTGCGCAACCAACGCCGGCGAGGACTCGCGGGCTGTCCACATCGCCGCCTTCCGCAAAGCAGCCGGGCAAGACAGTCGGCTTACGTTTCTCCATGTGGTCGGTGGCGAAGACTTCTATGCGCAACCGGAACGTATGCGAGAGGCCATCCGCCTTGAGATGGAATGGCTGCTGTACGCCATGGTGCGAGTCGCTCGGGATCGCACGGATGCGACCGATGTGGTTTCCAGCGTCGTGGTCCAAACCGGGGATCCTCGAGTCGAGATCGCCGCATACGTTCGAGAAAACACGCCGGACGTGCTCGTGATCGGCGTTCCCCGTGAGGGTGACATCAGCATGTTCCACGACCACAGCGTCGACGAGTTCGTTGCCGAAGTCGAGGGGCTCGGTGTGCAGGTCGAGTTTGTAGCGACGCCCGACGGTCCCGCTTAGGAACCTTTCGATTGTTGCCACGCGTCATGTAAAGATTCGGGTATTTCGCTCTCGTCGAGACCCGTTGAAGCGATGGACAAGGGATGAGAGGTGAGCTACTTTGACCATCATATGTTGGTGAATGCAAGGCGGACGTTAGGTAAGCGCCTCTGGGATGTCTATCGGTTTGGTCTCAACCCGCAATCGGTATTGCGCCGCATACGGCCGGGAGCAGCGCCGAGGGTTTTCTGCATCGCCGTTCCCAAGGCCGGAACCCACCTTCTCGAACGGCTGCTGTGTCTGCATCCAGAGCTCTACCGCAAAGTGGTCCCGACGCTAAATCCCGGCAATCTCGAGCGTTGGGGAGGTCTCGATCGAGTCCTAGGGCGACTTCGACCAGGGCAGATCCTGATCTCGCATCTACCATATGAATCCGTACACGACTCAACGATCCGCGACAGCGCTGCACTGCCGATATTCATGGTTCGCGATCCCCGAGCAATTCTGATATCTAATGTGCACTACATAGTCGACCAGATTGATCATCGTTGGCATGATCTATTCATGGAACAACCGGACTTCCAATCCCGCGCGATCCTGACTCTTCGAGGCGACAATCAGGCGGGCTTCATCCCGTTTGGTTCTCGGCTGCTTCGATACGCTGAATGGTTCGATAGTGAAGCTCTCACTCTTCGATTCGAGCACCTGGTCGACCAAGGCTCGCGTGCGGAATCCATTCAGCGAGTCTTCACATATTTGGGTCTCGCAGCAGATGCGGGTCTCATCGACTCGATTGGTCGGCACCTTGTTTCGCCGGTTTCGCCGACGTTTAGGAGAGGGGTCGTTGATGGATGGCGCGACGAGTTCACCGCCGAACTCGCAGCAGAATTCGCTCAGACCTGTCCCGGACTCCTCGACACGTTCGGGTACGATCAGGGGCAGTAGTCGGAGGCTGGCTCGCCCGGCTGTCCCATGACGGAACTCCACACGGATTCACCGTCCTTGTCAGTGATGTCGGTACGGAACAATCCCTAAAGCGTGCGATCGTATTGGAAGCAGTCTGCGCGGGGCGGATGTCATCGTGACCTGTGGTGTTCATTGACAGGTTGACCGCATGCATTGCGCAGCTGACTCCCTTCTTGCGGCACCACGGCGCCCCCGGTGGGGAAGCCGGTTTCCGCGATCGCGACTGGCGGTCCAAGGTCGAAGAATCGGTCGAGGTAGTCGTCTTCGGGGATTGACATGTCGCCGCTGAGATACGGATATGTCGACACCGCAATGATGTCGGTCGCGTCGGCAGGGACTGCCACGACCGACGGGTCGCCAAGCTCGGCCTGGAATGAGGCGAACACGACGATGTCAGGGTAGGTCTCCTTGACGTGGTCGTAGAGCTGACGGTACAGGCCGATGATGTCGTCGACCTGACCGGGCAGGCGTGCTCCACCGTCGAGTCCTCCAAGGATTTCATCTCGTGCGAAGTTGGTGATTGCGGTCGCGACGTACACCGCGCGTCCTTCTGATTGCTGGCGGCGTGCTGCCATCTGGGCAGTGAACCCGTCGGGTAGTGGCGCTGCTGCAAGCAGTATTTCCCACGGGATTCCCCGGTCGAGGTGGTGGGCGATAAGCGTCCCATCTTCTTTGGCGAGTTCGAAGGCGGTGACCGCAGACTTGAGCGAGGGCTGTGACGGGAACGCCGTCAGTCCAAGCAACAGGCCACCTGCCGGTGAGGTAACCGTGGTCGACCCTTCTGCTGACGTCGCCTCCCCTGTTGTGGTCGCGGGGCCGGTCGCCCGGGTCGTGGTCGTCTCTGAAGTATCGCCCGAAAACGTGCAAGCCGCGGCGACGAGCGCAAAGGTCATCAGAGTTGCGGCGGCACGTCCAGGAAGATGCATCTTGTCTCATTCGGCTAAGAGCGGGTTTCGGGTTGACCCGCAGGCGCGGGGAGTTGTAGGCGCCTGGTGTTCGCCATTCCATCGTTGTGAGGTGGCTTGTCGCCATCGATCATTGTGTGGGAACCCGACCGTCGATCATCTGCGTCGTACCATCGAAGCCGGCTATTAGGAGTACCCGTGAACAAGACAGTATGGGCGGCAGCGTTTTTGCTGGTTGTCGGCGCCTGTTCGGGTATCACCGACACCTCCGTCGACCCGACGCAAGCGCCGTCGACCACGACAGTCGCGGTGCATCAACTGAGGCCAGAACCAGGAAGTCTTGTATGGGGAGGAACACTCGACCCGGGGGTCGAGTATCAATACTCGATCTATGCGCATTGTGGGGTTGCAGTCCTCGGGTCCTTCAACGATGTCTTGTGGCAGGCCGATGTGCCTGACACGACTCTCGACTTCATCCCCGCGGCTTGGAAGGCGGTCATCGTGGGAGATCAAACGGTCACAGTGACACTGGTCCTCACCGAAGACCTGGAGCCAAATATCACCGCCACGGTCAACGGGACCGCAGTCGTGTATCGGCCTTCGTCCAAGGGCTGGCCTGCCTGCGACTAGATGGTGCTTGAGCGGCCGCGGTCTGCTTTGATACCTCCATGCTTGACGTCGGTGCTGAATTTGGTCTGCTTCGCGAGCGGGTGTGGATGAACGCGTCGCATCAGGGTCCGCTGCCGCTCAAGGCAGCGGATGCGGTTGCTGAGATGGTGCGCTGGAAGCTGCACCCTCATCATCTGGGACCCGCAGGTGTGTTCACGGATCTGTCCGAACGGCTGCGGTCCACCATTGCTCAGCTTGTGGGTGCGCCGTCGTCAGAAATCGTCTTGGCGAACAGCGCGTCTTATGGGCTTCATCTTGTTGCGAACGGCCTTGAGCTGTCTACCGGTGACGAGGTGATCGTTGCGGTCAACGACTTCCCGTCGGACATCCTCCCGTGGACACGGCTGGAGAGATACGGCGTGGTCGTCAAGGCGCTGCGGCCTCAAGGCAAGGTGCTGACGGCGCAAGAAATCGACGCCGCGATGACGGACCGCACGCGGGTTGTGTGTCTCACCTGGGTGCATTCGTTCTCTGGCCATGTGATCGATCTTGATGCAATCGGCACTGTCTGTCGGGACAACGGCACGCTGTTCATTGTCAACGGCTCGCAGGGTGTTGGTGGCATTCCGATCTCGGTGACAGACCATCCGATTGACGCCCTGATCGGCGTTGGGCACAAGTGGCTGTGCGGTCCGTATGGGACGGGGTACTGCTGGCTGGGGCCGCGGGCTGCTGAGCGGATCCATCCCATGAAACAGTATTGGATGACGGCGCTGTCGACGGAGGACCTCACGCAAGGAGAGGTGGATCTCGCCAACTTCTCACCCTCAGAGACCGGACAGCATGACATCTTTGCCACCGCAAACTTCTTCAACTTCTCGGCGCTTGTCGAGTCTGTTGGCCTGGTCAATGCAACGGGAGTAGACCGAATCTACGAACACAATCAGGCGCTGGCCAACCGCCTTGTACAAGGCGTCGACAGGTCTCTTTACGAGGTGCTCGATCGTGGCAATCCGCAGCGTCTGTCGAGCATCGTGTTCCTTCGACCGCTACGCCGTTCGGTTGATGAAGCGGCAGCAATGCTCGAGGTGGTCTCGATCGATGTGGCCCGTCGGGTAGGGATGCTCAGGCTGTCGCCTCACTTCTACAACACGTTCGCCGATGTGGACCGGGTGCTCGGGGCCCTCAACGACGACCCCGGTAGTTAACGGTCGGGCCGTCGGATTCGCTCTTCAGCGCCGAGGGCGTGGTGGTCTACGCCGTGCCCGAAGTCCACACATCCTCACCGTCCGCGTCGAGCGCAGCCGTGGGAGATTGTGTCTACATGGACGAATCTTTCTACGGAAATAGCGGTGTCGCGGGCTCTGCGTCGTGCAGCTTGGGAGCCTGGCTGGGATCCGGCCCGACGGCTACGGAGTATTCAACCGTGTTGGCGTTCACGAGCCGCGCCAACTTGTGCTCCGGCCACGTGAGATGGCTATCGAACTGGTCGCGGACCCCAACGTTCTCGGTGTGCTGGCGGGCGGACAACGTCTGCTCAACTTTTCTCCCTCCTCAGTCGCCGAGTACGACTTTGCCGCCGAATCATGGCAGCAGATTGCCGAAATACCGGCGGATGCGCAAGACGTTGGCCGAGCTGCGACCAGGGGGACGGTCACCGCGGTTGCCACCGATAGTCGTGTCTGGCTGTTCGAGGACGAATTCGTAGAGTTACCCGCCATCCCCGACATTCAAATCGACTACCTGGGTTGGGTCGGCGACAGCGTTGCGGTGTGGGACAACACTGAGGGTGCGCTGTTTGTGTACGACGGTGACAAGCAGACTTGGTCGGAAACGAAGGTGGCGAAGAAATACATTGAGCGCACGTCGCCGGCCCTTTGTGCGTTTGAGACAGGATTCGCCCTCTGGGGTGGGTGGACCAAGCCGGACGAGGCGTCGGGCGTTGTGGTCGCGCGAGACACCGGAATCATCATTGAGATAGAGGCAAACGACGGCTGAGCCGGTGTCGCTGCGTGTGGCGGCTGGGGGATTGGCGGAATGCCAGGTCACTATGCTTGATTCTTCACCCTGAGTTGTGGAGGTATTGCGGTGTTCGAATACGCTAGAGCTGCGGTCGAGGGAGCGCTGGCTGCTGGTGCCTCGTATGCGGACGCACGTGTCGTGATCTCCAAGAACGAAGCGATTGAGGTTCTCAACCAGGCTGGATAAACGAATGGGCGAGTGCGTCGAATCCGTGGTCGAGAAGCGGACCCATTTCTTCGCCTCCGGCTGCCCAGAGCATGCACATGGTGTCGATCATGGCCGTATGTCGACGACGGGTGAATACTGAGCATCTGGTGACGGTCGAAAACTGCGCGGTGTGTGTGGTTGGCGACGATCCTTGGATTTGAGGAGGAGAGGATGTATCGGGTGCAGGATTGGGCTGAGGTTCACCGTTTGTTTGAACTGTCGCGTGTCAAGATTGTTGAGACAGGCGAAAGTTTGGTCCTGATCTGAAGGAGAATCTATGGCGAGGCCTCCATTGGTGTCGGCGGAGAAGAAGACATTGATCGTGGTATCGATCTTGCGGGGTGAGGTCACGATGGTTGAGGCGTCGCGCCGTGAGGGTGTGTCACAGACCTCGATCGCGAAGTGGCGTGACCGGTTCCTTGCCGGTGGTCAGGCTGCCCTGTCGGCTGGGAGTCATGGCACGTCGAGACGGTATTCGGGAACATCAAAGCGAACCTCGGGTTTCGGCGATTCTCGAACAGAGGACTCGACGCCACATCAAGTGAGTGGCGACTCGTGTGCACCGTCCACAACCTGCTCAAGATCCACCGGCAACGACTCGCAGCCACCTAAACCCGGAACAAGGATCGGCGCCACCACCCAGACACGCCGAAAACCTCCGCTCGGAGGCCATCTATGCGACAGCCCCCGCCACAAGGGTTTCTCGCTATCTCGTCGGATGCTCGATCACGCCGGAATCGCTCCGCGTCCACATTGCGTCCACGCGAGCGGCGCGCCAGAGCTCGTCGAGGCGGTCCGCAGCGGCCTCGTCGAGACCGTCGAAGAGGTGCCCGTATGTGTCGAGTGGTCTTGATCGACGCATGGCCGAGCCTCTCCTGGATGACCTTCGGGTGCTTTCCCTGGGCGATGAAAAGCGCTGCGTGCGTGTGGCGGAGGTCGTGGAACGTGCACGGATCACCGACCGATGCTCTCACTGCCGGCAGCCAGATCCGGCGTCGGAAGTTCGTGCGCCTGATGGGACCGCCCGCTGGCGCCCCGAAGATCAGATCCGTTTCGTCGGCGTGAGCCGCGAGGTGTCGCGCCATTTCCTCCGCAACGAAGGATGGCACCGACACGGTGCGGCGAGAAGCATCCAATTTGGGCGGCTTGATGAGGAACTGTCCTTCCATCTCGGCGAGGCTCTCCTCCACCCGCAGCGTCCTCCTCAGTGCGTCGAACCGTTCCGTGCGAAGAGCCGCAAGCTCCCCGAACCGAAGCCCCGTGTAGGCAGCCGTTAGAACCATCGCCCGATACCGCTCGTCGATCGCTTCGGCCAGAGCCATCGTCTCAGCAGGCTCGAGGATCCGCATTGCTGACATCGTGATCTTCGGGAGCTTGACGTTCCGACACGGCGACACCGGGATGAGCCCGTTATCCACGGCACAGGACAAACCCGCAGCGGGTAGCTGGTACGCCTTGCGAGTTGTCGCCGGCGCCCAGACCCGAAGCATCAAGGTCGGCGACCCACTGGGCGATGTGTACGGGTTGGATCTGCCCAATCGGGCCGGCGCCGAACCGCGGCAGCACGTGGTTGCGGATCGAGGCTTCGTCACGCAGGCGTGTCTGGGGACTCAGATTCGTTCTCGTGGCCTGCCATTCGGCGAACCAGTCCGACAGCTTCGTCCTGGCAAGACGAGGGTCCGAGTATCGGCCTCGGAGCTTGTCAGATTCGAGGCTGACCAGATGTTGGCCGGCGTCCACCTTGCGTGCGAAGTTCTTGGAGCGGTCAACTCCTGCCGGATCGCGCCAGCGAGCCTGCCAACTCTCCCTACCGGATCGATGCTTCACCTTGCGCACTGAACCCATGGACTCCACCTCCTGGTGCTCCCGTCGAACCGTGCACGTCGGCCTCCACAGGAACCACCGTCATGATCCTCCGCCTTACCGCGTTCAGCGTTCCTCGGCGATAAGGTCGGCGAGCCAGCTCTCGATATCGCACCATCGGAAGCGGAGGTGCTTTCCGACCCTGAAGCCTCGGGGGCCTGTCTTGTGGCATCGCCAGGCGTAGATCGTTTTCACAGGAACCTCAAGATACACGGCAAGCTCCTGAGCCGACAAGAGGCGCTCGGTACCGCGCAATGCCTCCTGACGGTTGTCGAATGGGAGGGGTTGTTGATCACGCAGCACCATGACACTGACGCCACGTGGACCACACCGCGTCTGACACAGGCACCTTCACCAGCCGCACGTCGTCGCTATGGCCCATCTCGGAACGCAGCCGGGCATCCCACATTTGCGAGTGTTTGGCGGCTCAGGCTCATCGCGCGTGGAGGGTGAAGTATCTCGACGGTCAGGAGTTGACTGCCGGGACGATGTGCTCGCCGCACGCACGACAAGGATCAGGACTCTGCGACCCCCGAAGCGTCGTCCCAGAATGTCTGTCCGTCCGAGAGTCTCACACCGATCGTAACCGTGAAGCTTTGAACGTTTAGCGGCTCACCGCCCCCATCCACAGTGAACTCCATCGTGGACATATCAATCCATGTCACCGTCGACACGGCGCCCTGCAGAAATGATCGGCCCGGTGCATTCGGACCGGTCCACACGCCGCGATCCTGCTGCTGCCCACCGAAGTAGGTGACGTTGGCTTTCCACTGCGAACCAACAACCTCGATGTTCACGTCGAACCACTGGGTGTCGGATGATTCGGCCAGGCTCCTGCCGTCACCGTCGACCTCAATGATGAAGGTATGTTTGCCATCTTCCTCGGATCTGTGGGAGACCCGGACCAGGTCGCCTCCGGGCTCGTATTTGGCAGGCCCATCGTTCTCGCTGTCCCCGGACCCGGACTTCGGGTCGCCGACTTCATCGTGACCTGGAGGAAGCTTCGTGTCCGTGTCCGTGTCCGTGTCCGTGTCCGTAGCACCCGACTCCGTGCAGAGGGACTCAGAGTTTTTCCACAGCCAAGTTCTGGCTTGGAAGGTGTCGCCCGGGGAAATGTCAAGTAGCCGTACGTCCCCGACCTGGAGACGAGATTCCCGTGGAACTGGTTCCCCTGTTTCTGAAAATTGGGCGAACTCTCTCGGCACCGGTTCCCCCCTACTCACCAGCGTCACGTCAAACTTCACACCCGAACTCAACAAAGGCCACACTTCGTTGGGTATCATGCATACTGAGAAAGCCAACGAGGTCTCCCAGCCGGTCGGCGTCTCGGTGACCTCCACTGGTTCCACCTTGGTGCTCCAGAAGCGGTGGGCCCAATAGATCTTAGGCGTTACGAAGGAGATCGGCGGCTGGGGCGCCGAGAACGTGATCACTCTGACCGTGTCATCTGGATCAGAGTCGAACTCGAGCCATAGCGAGACCGGATCGGTCCTCGCGGTGATCGTCGCGGCGACATCCTGGGTCTCATCCACCGAGACCTCCTCGGAGTTCACCGAGAGCGACACCTCGAAGAAACCGACGGGGGTCACCCACACCACGCTGAAGTGTCCGATCGACGTTTGGAACGTGAACTCCCCGTCGTCTTGTTGAATGATGTCACCGTCGAGGAACTCGATCGAGTCGCCCGACATGTGGATCGCCATGAACCCGCCCTCAAGGGCCTCGGGTAGGGCAATCGTCAACGTGGCGGGTTCGGTCAGAACCAGACCGTCGGGCAGGAGCTGCACCGCTACCACCGGGGCGCCAGGCTCCGCGGTTTCGTCGACGATCACCTCGAGCTGTACGTCGTCGGGCGAGACCCCTTCGGGAAGACTCCCCGCCACCAGCGACAGAGTGGCCCGCCCGTCGCCGGACTCGACCATTCGCGCAGCCGACGCTGCGGCAATTCCGTTTTCGCCGCCGGAGCCGGTTTCACCGCCGGAGTCGCTCCCGCTGCAGGCCGACGCGAGCAGAACGAGAGCAAGAATCAGATGCCGGCGCTTCACGTCAACCCACAGTCAGAGGCAAGGCGCGACCATACCACGTGGCGGATGAAGCCGAAAGCCCTGAAGTAGAGCTCACCGAGTTGATCCTGATGCTCGACAAGAGCATGTTGAGTCGTCGCCCCGAGACCTCGGCGTCGCAGAGGAACACATTCATGACCCCCCTCAACAAGCAGCTTCGACCCGGCTGATCCCGACAACCCGTCCGGCTAAATGGTTACTGAGCGTCTGAGGTGAACCGTAAAGATCGTCCCCGCGACGGGTCCAATGGTATCTCCCGGCTTCTGATGCCCCCGAAGCTCCGGCCTCGATGCGAGCATGTTGAGAGCGACACACATGACTACGGCATCGTGGCTCGAGCAAGGGCAGCACCTGCCCGAGATCCGGCAACATGAGACCGCTGACCCCCCACATGGAGAGGGAAACGACACGCCCAGAACGATCGGCTGGGACCGCGAGCGCTTCAACCGATACTTGACGCCGTTCGTCCGATTCCATTCAGTCCGCGTGGTCGTCGGCCAGCTCGTATCGGTTGCTGATCAGCCAGTCGAAAATCTCGCGGCGAAGGAACGTGAACTTGCGACCACCCGGCTTGCGATGGGCAGGGATGATGCCTTCACGGACCCAGGCACGAATGATCTGCTTGTTGGTGTTCAGCAAACCTGCGAGCTGATGGGTGTCCATGACGGGCGGCACCTCGGGATACCAACGGTCGTAGTCGATCTCGCCCGTCATGCCTCGTTCCCATGCGCCTCGCCCGGTTGCTCCTCATCATCGACCGGCCACTCCTCCGAATCTACCGGGACCAGTGTCGCAATCACCTCATCCCGGAAGAACCGGAACTGCTGGCCCCACCGCATTGCGGGCAGCTCTTTACGGTGGACTTTGTCACGAACATCACCAATGGTGCAGTGCATCATCTCCGCGACAAGAGCGGTGGTGAGGATCGGTGGATAAAGGCGACGTAGCTCGTCTGCAGGGTCTGATATGTTCATCTCTGCTCAACATTACTCAACGTTGTACCAGACAGGAACGAGCCTGATGCATCAAAGCGTCTAGTCCGTGGCTAGGAGCGCTCCATCAGTTTGACGGCCTGGAGCGCGCTCCACCGGTCGGCCGGGCTCACACCAGCCCACTGCCGCTCATCATCGTCCATGCTCGCCAGGAAGCCGTACCTGGACCGCACCCTCTGTTCCCAGCCGGCTATGTCGACTGGTCTTGTGAGGTACCCGATTTGCTCGGCTGTGAACACTGTCTCTTCCCGTTCGGAGAGGACATCGGACGGATCGATGGGGCCGCTGGCGAGCTGGTCGTCGACGATGTCGAAGAAGCTCTTCAGTACCCAGAGACGTCGGACCAACGCCTCTTCGAACTTCTGCTCGGCGCACCATTGAAGGTCGTAGAGATCGCGGGCGAGGCTCGTACGGCGGTACCGTGCGAGCTTCTCCGCCATAACCTCTTCGAGCCGCATCACAGGAATTGCCGGCAGGTCGATGTCGTACCGCTTGTGGATCGGGAGCGGGATCATCTTGGCTACATCGGGTGGCAGCCACAGTCCGCGTGTTGAGAGATCGATCCTTGCGGGAAGGTTCGGTGTGCCGAATGGCGTAGACACTCTGAGGTCCGCCCGTCGGTCGCTGTCGCGTCGTTCCAGTCGGAAGGAGAATCCGTCAATCTCGGCGCCGTCGATGCTCTCGAGAACAAGGGCAGCGGTGGTGTCGTCCTCGCACGCGAAGTCCAAGTCTGTCGAGAAGCGTCCAGCGTTACCGGCCCGGAACTTGCGGAGCGCCGTACCGCCCTTGAGCACGACGTTGAGATCGAAGACGCCCGCACGGTGCAGCACTACAAGCGCGTAGTCCTGGGCGATATCGAGCAAAGCGGGATCTCTGCCCCCAGAGCGACCCTGATAGTGCCGCGAGAGATAGCCTTCGGTGATCCTCATCGGGCAGCCTTGACCGACCAGGAACTCGGGAAGATGTGGTCGACAACGTCGAACCGACGTTCGTACTTCGATGGTCGCTCCCTCGGTCCGAGATGAAATGGGCCCTTCCCGTCAGGGGCCGAGGTGATCAGCTCATCAGCAGCTTCGCTGGCTCCTCCCAACAGCAAGAGATAGCTCGTCCTTGCCCATCCGCTCCGAGATCGCTCAGCAAGTTCAGATCGGAGAGCATCGACCGATACTCTTTGGACTGCGTGTGTGAGCCACTCGCTCACGTTCGGCCAGTCCCGGTACCGGTCGGGTCGTGCCCCCATGAACGCGAGCAACGTGCTCACCGACCACACCGGAAGACCGTCGACAACATCTGTCGGGACCGATGGCAGCCACCGAACCACGCGGAGCTCATCCATCGACTTCGGCAACCGCACCCCCAGAGGCAAGCCCACCACCTGAGGGTCCGGGGCTCGCGAGGCAAGTCCCTGAAGCCACGCTGCCGACTCGGCCGCAACCGAAGCGTCAAGGGGACGCGTCTCGAGCCGTGCCCGCAACTCGATGAACGGATCTCCGCCACCGATGGCCCCCGCACGCGCACCCGGCGCAAACTCCCACACACCGGTGGTCCGAAGCGGGAGCAGCCAACCGCGCTCCCGCAGCAGCCGCGCAGCGACAGATCCAGACACCTCGATGCCGGTCTCAATGGTCAGGGCGTCGAGTTGTTCTAGCGTGACGAGCACAGGCTGCTCGAGTTCGAGAGCTTCCAGGATTGGAGCGACAGATCGAGGTACG
This sequence comes from Acidobacteriota bacterium, assembly GCA_022562055.1. NCBI lineage: Bacteria > Pseudomonadati > Acidobacteriota > Acidobacteriota bacterium. The sequence goes on from JADFQA010000042.1 coordinate 19,993, forward strand.
CTTCGTTGGGATAGGGCCACGCCACATCTCCTTTGTCACCTGCACACCACTCTAGCCCCATATAGGCCTGAAGTGTGTTTCTTCTGACAACTGTTCACGATGACATGACGGCCCTCTCATCTCCGCAGCACTCTGGCGTACCCGACAGGCAGACTCCTCAGATTCCGTGTCACCCGTTTGGGATGCAGAGGCTCCATTGAACGCTGCTCCAGGAATCCATGGATGGCCGTAGCCCGCGCGGTCGGAAGTAGTCGGCGACCACACCGCGTCCACAAGAGAACGAGAAACAACCCAAAACGACGCGAAGCGATGAGAGCTGAACACCCTTACGCCGCAAGGGTTGTCGCCGATTCTTCAAGGTCAACCGGACCCCCTGATCATCCCTGATAAGGATGAGGTCCCTGGTTCAAATCCAGGTGGGCCCACGGGAACCGAGCAATGCTCGGTTCCTCGCGAGAATCCTGCAGATTCTCGAGGGAACACCAAAGTGTTCCTTGGGAGTTGCTACGCAACTCCGGGGAACGCGAAGACTCATGCCGCGTTCCACCCAACAAACCATCCCCGCAAGTTCCGCTACCCGTAGCCGCGGGCGCCTCCTATGCGCGTATCCGGTGAAATAGCCACCGAATGTCCACAATCTCTTCGTCGCTCAAGACCTTAGGCTCAAATCCAGGTAGGCGGGAACGCCGAAGGCGTTCCTTGGTGAAATCCTCCGGCTGGCGGCGGCTAGGACCCTGTTGAACAATCCGCTTGTGGGCGGGCCGATTCACGGTTGAGGAGTGTCGGGGGGTGAGGTTCGGTGGTTCCGTGTTTCTGGTTTCGGGCTTTTGGCCTGTGGGTGGTGGTGTGGGGCTGGGAATCGGTGTTAGGTGACTGCCCAGACGTGTCCGTTGTGGTTGAGACCCAAGTTGACGAGCCGCCGAAGGTTGATGGCGGCGATCCTTAGGGCGAGCTGTGCCCGGTTCGCTTCGACGCCTCGATATCTGACCCGTCGATGCCCGTTCGCAACGATCCATGAGATGGAGCGTTCAACCATGGGCCGGTATTGGTGATAGTCATCAAGTGATCTTCCCCCGGTTTCCCGGATTGGTGTTCCCCCGGTTTTCCGGAGTCTCCAAGAATCCCAGGGCGAACCTAACCTGGTCGGAGACGAAGGTGGCGAAGAAGTACATCGATCGCATCTCCCCGGCCCTGTGTGCGTTTGAGACTGGGTTTGCCCTCTGGGGCGGGTGGACCGTGTCGACAGGGGCGGGTTTGTCCAGATCGCGCGAGACACCGGAATCATCATTGAAATAAAAGCAAACGACGGCTGAACCGGTGTCGTTGCGTGCGGGGGCTGGTGGATTGGCGGAATGCTAGGTCACTATGCTTGATTCTTCACTCTGAGTTGTGGAGGTTTTGAGGTGTTCGAATACGCTAGAGCTGCGGTCGAAGGGGCGCTTGCTGCTGGTGCCTCGTATGCGGATGCGCGCGTTGTGATCTCCAAGAACGAAGCGATCGACGTTTTGAATCAGGCGGTGCAGACGGTCCGCCACGGTGAGAGCGCCGGTGTTGGCGTTCGTGCGCTTATTGGGTCGTCGTGGGGTTTCTATGCGATCACCTCGCTCACCAACTCCGCAGCGCGGACCGCCGGTGAGAAGGCCGCCGACATTGCCCGTGCCTCTGCGCTGGTGCCGGGAGCAGCGATAACGTTGGCCGACGTGCCTGTGGTACAGGCGTCGTGGGAGACGCCTCACGAGGAGGATCCGTTTGCGGTCTCGTTGTCGGAGAAGGTCGACATGTTGATCCGGGTCTCCAAGACGATGCAGGATGTCGACGGAGTTTCGCTTGCCCGTGCCAGCCTGGCATTTTATGACACGAACAAGTGGTTTGTGTCGTCCCAAGGTGCGGAGATCCATCAGCACATTGTCGAGTCGGGCGGGGGCTTCGACGCCACGGCGATCGGTGAACACGAGACGCAACGTCGGTCGTACCCGCAGAGTTTCGGGCAGTATGCGACCGGCGGATACGAAACGGTTCGGGCGTGGGACTACGAGGCCAATGCCCAACGGGTCGCCGAGCAGGCCATCCAGCTTCTTGCAGCCGACGAGATGGAAGAGGGTGAAACGTCGCTGATTCTCGAAAGTTCGCAGCTTGCGCTCCAGATTCACGAATCGGTTGGGCACGCCATCGAGCTGGACCGCATCCTCGGGTGGGAGGCTGCGTTTGCGGGCACGTCGCACCTCGAACTCGAGAAACTGCGGTCCCACAAGTACGGCTCTGAGCTGATGAACATCACGGCGGACGCAACGCTTGTGGGGGCGTTGGGTAGTTTTGGTTTTGACGATGAGGGGACACCCGCACAACGGGTCGACATTGTGAAGGACGGCACCTGGGTGGGGGTGCTGTCGGGTCGTGACTCGGCCGCGCTTGCGGGACTCGAACCCGGGGGGATGGTCCGGGCCGACGGGTACAGCCGCCTGCCGATGGTACGTATGACAAACGTCGGCCTAGCGCCGGGCGTCGGCACTCTTGACGACATCATTGCTGACACCGCCGACGGTGTGTATATGGAGACCAACCGGTCGTGGTCCATTGACGACCGGCGTCTCAACTTCCAATTCGGATGCGAAATCGGTTGGGAGATCAAGAATGGCAAACGTGGACGGATGCTCAAGAACCCAACATACACCGGGATAACGCCCGTGTTCTGGGGCTCCCTTGACCGTTTGGCAGGCGAGGAGGAGTGGGTGCATTGGGGCGTGCCAAACTGCGGGAAGGGGCAGCCGATGCAGGTCGGCCACACTGGCCATTCGGCTTCGCCCGCGAGGTTTTCCAACGTGAGGGTGGGGGTGCGCGCATGAGTGAGAGTCGCCCGACTGTTGACAGTCACGTTGTTCTTGAGCGCGTTCTCGAGCGAATCGACGATGGCATCGAAGCCGAGGTCCGATACACGACCGGTGTTGAGTCGTTGACCCGGTTTGCGAATTCGTTCATCCACCAGAACGTGTCAGAAGAGGTGACCACGATCTCGCTACGGGTTGCGGTTGATGGACGGGTGGCTTCGGGCAATGGAACCGTCGTCACCGACGAGGCCATTGACCGTCTTGTCGATGAGACAGTTGCCGCAGCGAAACTTCAGCCGGTCGACGACGAGTGGCCGGGTGTTGCAAAGCCCGCCAAACTTCCGGTGACCGAGCATTGGGATGACGACACTGCGGACGCAAGCCCGCAGGTGCGGGCTGCGAAGGTCAAAGAGTTTGTCGATGCCGGGCCGTCTATGCGGGCGGCGGGGTACTGCTCCACATCGTCGACCGAGGTGTTCTTTGTCAACACGCTGGGCCATTTTGCGGCGGGTCGTGCGACGAGTGCCATCCTCGACGGCATCCACCAGACTGATTCATCGGCAGGTTCGGGTCACATGATGTCGCAGCGTCTCGGCGACATCGACGCAACGAGTGTTGGTGCTCTCGCTGCGCAGCGTGCTGCCGACTCGGTTGAGACCTTTGACCTCAAGCCGGGTGAGTATGAGGTGGTCCTTTCGCAGGAATGTGTTGCGTCGATTGTCGTGTTCCTCGGGGTGTACGGGTTTAACGCAAAGCTGCACAACGAGGGTATGTCGTTTGTGAATCTTGGCACGCAGCAGTTCGACGAATCGCTGTCGATCATCGACGACGCCCTCGACGATCGTGGGTTGATGGTTCCGTTTGATAGTGAAGGGGTGGCGAGACGTCGGGTCGAGCTGGTGACGGGTGGTGTGACGAAGGGCCTTGCGCAGGACCGCCGGACGGCAAAGAAGGCTGGGCTCGAATCGACCGGGCATGCGGTCCCGGGTGCGGAGGGGTTCGGCCCGATCGCGACACAGGTGTTCGTTGCGGGTGGTGGGCTGTCGGTTGATGAGATGATCGGCGGTGTCGAGCGTGGATTGTATGTCGCGACGTTTAACTATTGCCGGGTGCTTGACCCCAAGTCGCTTGCGGTGACGGGGCTGACTCGCAACGGTACGTTCATGATTGAGAACGGCAAGATCACCGGCGCTGTCAACGGTCTGCGGTTCACCCAGTCGTTTGTCGATGCGCTGGGCCCTGGCCGTATCAAGGGTCTCGGTAACGATGCCCGCTGGGCCGACTCCGAGTTTGACCCGGGGATGGTGCACGCCCCGAGCATGCATCTGAAAAGCTGGAACTTCACCGGAGGAACCGACGGATGATCTTCGGCCGCAGCCAACGTGAACCC
>JADFQA010000043.1 GCA_022562055.1 Acidobacteriota bacterium
CTTGAGGTCGACACTGATCGTGATCAGTTGCGCTTTGAGATCGATGGCAGTCTTAATGTCGCTGGCGGTGTGTGGGATTCGTAGAGTGCCTTCGATTGCCTCTCCGCTGATCAACGCCGTTGTGAACGTTGCGATGCGTTTGTTTTGCGCTCGCAGTGATTTGGGCAGAACGACTTCAACATTCTCTCCAACTTCCGAGGAAAGCATCAGTGCTGCATACACATGTAATCCGTCGAGTTTTTTGGCAATTTCGACTGTACCGTCAGATTGTCTCTTGAGCGTTCCTGCTCTGGAACCATCGCGGACAGCAGTCCAGTTACTGCCCATGTCCACCAATTCCAGGACGCCGGACGCGGGATGTTGTAAGTATCGGACTAGCTCTCCAAGAATCCAAGCTTGCTCCGGGTCATCCACACCCTTGTGATTCTTGAGCTTGAGAGCGGTCGTCAGGATGCGTACCCACGAAAGGTGCGACACCTGCACTCTTGCGGAGCGTTTCACATGCAGACCCTGGATAGGGTGCGCACCGCTGGTGGCAATCTCGTTTGATATCGTCAGGACGTGATCGAATTTTGCATATCCCGCCGCGGTTCGATAAGTATCTACCTGGTCCTTGTCCAATTTGCTGTTGCCTGTCTTCACCTCGACAATCGTTGTGAATGTGCGCTTGCCGTATGAAACCCTTATTACGCCGTCTGGTCTAACCCGTTTATCGCCGTAGTCCAGTGTCACTTCGGTGAACGTTTCGACAGAGGCCTTAAGCGCGGATGACGCCCCCAGTGGTGCCAGTAGTTCGATCGAAAGATCGCGAACCACTGAAAGTACGGCGAGGAGGGCAGAAGTGACCCTTTGCTCGGCCTCGCGGTGTCCTCGAATGCCTGCAACGGGGATCAGGCGTGCACGATGCCATTTGGCTTCATCAACCAGCTCTTCTCCCAAAAACGATTGGCTAAGAGTAGACGAAGAACACATTTTCCGCCGAGCGTGCTCAAGACGAGATGCCGAACGGACAGGCGCTGACACAAAAGATTCTCTACAGGCCTAAAACCGGTGAGAACCGTATCGAAAAAAAACTAAGCTTGGATCGTGGTTGGGTGGTGTGTGTTCTTCGTGAGGGTTAAACCCCCTACCCGTCACCCATGGTGGTGGGGTGAGGGTGGCGTCGAGGGTGGTGAGTCTTGCGACGATCGTGTTGAGGTTGTCGTGCACGATTCCGAATGCGGCGCCTGCACACACGAACAGGGAGCGGATAGCACCGCCCCCTCTCCAATTTCGTGCCTGTGAGACCCTTGTTTCTAGAAGTGGGGTCCTAAGTTGCAGAACCCAGCCTTGCCATTGTGCTGAGTGCTCGGTTTGTGGCCAATTCCCATCCAACCGCCTTCTCCCGGATCGGCACTGTCGCTATCTTCTCGGCCAACACCATCGTGATCGGGAAGCTCAAGATCGTGATCGGGCGTGATCCCGGTATCACAGATTCGATCTGGGTGATTGTGGGTTCTGGTGAGATCGGATCCCCAATGCTGAAGTCGATCTTCAGTCGGACATTCGCAGAGTGAACGGAAGCGTCCATCGCAACGCGAATGCCGCTGTATTCGGCCTGATCCCGGATCACGGCTGCACTCGTCGTCTCCGTCTTGAATTCGATGCCATCCTCGTGGTCGATCGACGCAACCTGAACCGCAACCTCTTTGAGAGACTCGGTGTCGTTGCGGATTCTGAGAGCCTGTAGATCAATGTCTCGTGTCGGCCGTCGTTCAGCAAACGTGCTGATGAGCATTCCGCCCTTGAGCACCAGCTGCTCGGAGTAGACGGAATTGGAGGCACGCGCAATGAATCCCTCCATGACGTAGAGCGTCAGCAGCTCGTCCGTCGGACGTCCAACGTCGCGTGCGAGATGTTGTATCGACCGGTACCGCTCCCTCGCGATGTCGTTGTCGACCGTCACAGGAGGATCTCGAGGTCTCGCCGTATTGCGGAGTACGCCTTTGGGAAATGGGACGCCATCTCGAGTAGTTCGGCGGGGTGTGATCCGGGCCGACGTATCCAGTTTCTCAGGGCTTCCCTGCCGAGTTCAGCGCCGTGTGTGTGCCTCATTCGATACGCATCGCAGATCGATCGCTCAGGAGAATACGAAGCAATCGGGAGGCCGGATTGAGAGTTCTTCGGAGTTCGTCCAATGCTGAATGTCTTTGGGGAGAACCAATGCCATGTGATGGGAAACGAGGTCTTCGGCTTCCGAGTACCACGCTTGAGCGCGATGTCGATAGTGGACGGAATATCGTCGATGAGGTCTGCGTGTGATAAGGCCGATGCGAGGCAGAGAGTTGCCTCTCGCTCAAGGAGCGCGATCTCGATCAGCGCGAGGTCTCCAACCGTGGAGTCGGTTCGTCTGTAGAGTCCGTGCTCGATCTTCTCGATCGTCCCATCGTCTGTGAGGCGCTTCAGTCGGCGATCAGTGACGGCCGCTTCGTGGGCTTCGCGCCATCTGAAGACCGCCGGTAGATCGGCAGGTAGTGCATTGTTCGGGTGGCGGGCCAAGGAGGCTCCTTCAGTTACGCAGGTTATCGTACACAGGTAGGCATCATGTGTATGCAATACCATGCGCCAATAGTCCAAGGCCGCCCTGTCGGAATGAACGAGAAGGGTTCCGGTCGATCCTGCGAGAGTGTCTTCTGCGAGTAGCGGTCCAGGTGTAAGGAACACAGCGCAACCACTACGCCTACGAAGTGTCACAGCGGCCCGTTACTTTGGCGGTAGGCACAACAAACCTAGAAACGTCCGAATTGTCTGCACTGTGGGAGAATCCTCGAATGCCTGACACTGTTGAATCAATCGTCCGTCGTCTCGCCGAGCGTCGCGCCGGAATCGCGGAGGCAAATATCCAAGCCGACGTGGCTGCCTTCCTCAGGCTGGCGGACCTGGATCTTGATACGGACGATCTGCGCCTGGAGTCACCGGCCGCCGATCGACGTCGCATTGATATCGAACTCGGTCGAACCGTCATCGAAATCAAGAGGAACCTGCAACGGACGGATCTGCGGCAGCAAGGAGAGAATCAACTTATCGACTACCTCGGTGACCGCGAGGCGGAGACGGGTGCTCGGTACGTTGGCGTGCTCACCGACGGAAAGCAATGGCTCTTGTACCGCTTGGGTGACGGCAACGTCCTCAAGGAGGTTGCCGACTACACGAACCGCGGAAACACGTTGGTCTGTCCCCAGTTTGGTGGAGTCGGGATACTTGAATCGGTTGTGTCTGAGACCCGTAAGGAGGGTCACACATGCCGTACCGTTATCCATCCGAGTTCCGTCGCAAGGTCCTTGATCTGATCGCGTCTGGGAGGTCGGTGGCTTCTGTCGCTGCCGATCTGGGAGTGAGCGACCAGACCATCTACACGTGGCGCAAGCAAGAGCTAGTTGATACCGGCGTCGAGGCGGGCCTCACGACGATTGAGGCTGCTGAACTGCGCGCAGCGAAGCGGAAGATCAAGGACCTTGAGAGTGAGCTGGCGGTGACCCGTCGGGCGAATGAACTGTTGAAGGAGCAGGTGGTGTCCCCAAAAGGAGGTTTGAGGCGATCACGGTGATGGCCTCAGAGGATCTCCCAGTTCAGATGGCGTGCCGGGTGTTGGAGGTGTCTGAGTCCGGCTATTACGCACGGAGGGGCCGGCCGCCGTCGGCTCGCACGATCCGCCATGTGTGGCTCACCGACCTGATCCGCCAGATCCACACCGCCTCTCGAGGCACCTATGGTGCTCGCAGGGTCCACGCCGAGCTCACAATGGGGTACGGCGTCACAGTCGGCCACAACGCTGTTGGGATGCTCATGTCCCGTGCCGCAATAGCTGGCCTACCCGGGAACCGTCGACGCAGACGCAGGATCCCTGGGGCTCCGACAGCGTTGGATCTCGTCGACCGACAGTTCGCCAGGAGCGAGCCGGATCGCCTCTGGGTGACCGACATAACCGAACACCCGACCAGGGAAGGCAAGGTCTACTGCGCCGTTGTCCTCGACACGTTCTCACGACGCGTCGTGGGTTGGTCGATCGACTCGTCACCAACAGCGACCCTTGTCACGTCCGCGCTGGGGATGGCGATCAACAACCGCAATCCCACGGCAGAGGTTCTAAAGTCTGCTCAACAGCAAAGTGTTGCTTCGACCCCTTGAATCCACCCAATTCACGTCATGGGCGTTCACCCAACGAGCACAAGAATCCGGGCTCCTCCCGTCGATGGGATCGATCGGCGATTGCTTCGACAACTCGATGATCGAATCGTTCTGGGCCCGGATGCAGGTTGAGCTGCTGAACCGGAAACGGTGGCGCACTCGCATCGAACTCGCCAACGCGATCTTCGAATACCTTGAGGTCTTCCACAACCGTCAACGCCGCCACTCGAGCCTTGGAATGCACACGCCGATCGAGTATGAGAGAATCCACGACACCCAATCACTCGCACGGCTGAGTCAAGTGAGCTGACTCCACAAAACCCGGGACAGACCAGAGCCTCCACCAAACCCAGGGCGGTCCAGATAGCCAGGAAACTCGGGCTAGGTGTGATAGCCGGGGAGGTTGTCCTGTTCTCCATAGGCGGTGCCGGAGTCGCCTGGATCGACGGTGTGCGGCTTACTCCGCAACGCAAGGACCGGGCTTGGGTGCGTGCCATGCCGCGGCACGAGGGGTGTCGGCCGCGCTCTCGCGTCGCCTGAACCAGACTCTCGCCCCTTCTAAGAGCGACGCCCCGCTAGTTTAGCATGCCCGCACAGTCCCAGCGACGAACCACACCTCGGTGAATTGGCAAACCGGCCACTCACCGGCGCGAAACTTCTTGGTCAGAGCATTGGTGGGGCAGCTCGCGCCCAAAGTTCAACCCGGACCCATGTGTTCCTCTGTGTACCAAGATTCGTGTATGATTATTGATAATCTAATTTCACTGAATGAAGAGGAGTGAGATGCGTGCGGTGCGGGTGGAGTTTGAAGGGCGTTGGTACGGAGGTGTCGCTGGGGAGGACGGTTTTAGGCTTATGCCTACTCCGGAGCTGGAGCCGGTCGACGTGATCGCATCCGAAGGCTGGAGTGGTTTCAGCGAACGTGCCGTTCGGCCGGTCGGCTTCAGTCAGGGGCGACTTCTCTCCCCGATTGCCCGGCCGGGCAAGATCTTGTGTGTCGGGCTGAACTACAGAGACCACATCGAGGAGCAGGGCCTCGAGGTGCCGAGGAGCCCGATACTGTTTAGCAAGGCTTCCACTTCGGTGATCGGTCCGGGTGACCCTATTCCGCTGCATCTGATCACCGACCAGGTCGACTACGAAGTCGAGTTGGCGGTTGTCATTGGTCGCCGCGTCCGGGGTATCCCACGACGGCAGGCCCTAGATGTCGTCGCCGGTTACACGGTGATGAACGATGTGTCGGCACGCGACCTTCAGTTTGGTGACCAGCAGTGGATGCGAGGCAAGTCGCTCGATGGGTTCGCGCCGATGGGACCTGCGATCGTCTCACCAGACGAGGTCGGTGACCCCGGGAACCTGGAGGTCAGGGCGGAGGTCAATGGAGGGCTTCGCCAGGCGTCGAATACGAGCCAACTGATCTTTGGGGTGGCAGAGCTGATCGCGTTTTGCGCCGAGGCGATGACGCTTGAACCTGGCGATGTGATCGCGACCGGGACACCCGGCGGGGTGGGGGTGTTCATGGATCCTCCCACCTTCCTCAAGGCGGGGGACACCGTAACGGTCTCAGTGGAGCGAGTTGGGGAACTGACCAACCCGGTAGACGCGGCGCTGGCCCAGGACGAGAAGCCAAGAGTGTTCGGTGGTCGTGCAAAGGCGCCCACAGGCTCCGCCGGTGGTCAACGATGAGCATCGTGAAGCGCCAGCTATTCATTGGTGGGAGATGGGTGGATGGCAACTCTGGGGAGATGGTGCCGGTACGCAGCCCGGCGACCGGTGAGATCCTTGCGGAGGTGCCGCTGGGTTCCGCGGAAGACGTTGATCACGCCGTCGAGGCCGCCCGGTCGGGGAGGAAAGCCATCTCCCAAATGGGCGTGTTCGACCGGAGCGCACTGCTGCACGCTGTGGCAGATGTGATCGCCGACCGAAAACAGGAAATTGCTCGCGATCTCGCTCAGGAGCAGGGAAAGCCGTATCACACCGACGCGATCGAGGAGGTCGAGGTCGCGGTCGATATGTGGCGGGACGCGGCGGAGATCATTAAGCGCCTCGAGGGGGAGGTGATCCCGTCCTCTGATCCTCGGAAGAGGATTCTGACTATTCGCCAGCCGCGAGGCGTATATGGGGTGATCACGCCTTGGAACTTTCCGGCCGCCATTCCCACCGAGTACCTCTGCGCAGGGCTCGCCGCGGGTAATGCGATCGTGTGGAAGCCATCGGAATTGACGCCGTTGACCGCCCTCCACTTTGTCCAGGCGATGCACGATGCTGGGGTCCCGGACGGCGCCATCAACGTAGTCACCGGCGACGGGTCGACCACCGGCGAGGCGATCGTGTCCCATCCGAATGTCGATGCAATCGGGGCAACCGGAAGCCCAATCACCGGCGACCTCATCGCCAGAGCAGCAGGTGCCAAGCCCCTGCTGCTCGAACTTGGGGGCAACTGTCCCGTGATCATCGCCGAAGACGCCGACGTGGAGTACGCCATAGAGCGAGCCGCGTACGGCTCTTTCGCCAACGCGGGCCAGATCTGCGACTCGACCGAGCGGATTCTCGTGCACGAGAGCCACGTCGAGCGGGTCGTAGAGGGCATCGTGGCGATGGCGAGCAAGCAGAATCTCGGTCTCTCAATGGATCCCGCCACGACGATGGGCCCCCTCAACAACGAGCACACGGCCGAGAAGGTGGACCGCCACCTCGAAGACGCTAGAGAGCAAGGGGCAGACATTCACCTCGGGGGATCGCGGGCATCCGACTTTCCCACGTCGCTCTTCTATTACCCAACCGTGCTATCCGGTGTGACGCGGCATATGAAAATCTTTCGCGAGGAGACCTTCGGTCCGGTCGCTGCGGTCATCTCGTTCTCCGACATCGACGAGGCGATCGGCCTCGCCAACGACACCGACCTGGGCCTCGTCGCCGGGGTTTTCACTGCCGACCCCAAGTTGGCCGAGTATGTGGGGGAACAGCTCGAAACCGGCATTGTCAACATCAACGACGTGCCGACCTACTGGCAGCCGCACACGCCTTTCGGCGGCTACACGGGCAAACGAAGTGGCGTCGGCCGGCTCGGCGGCAAGTACACGATCATGGAGATGTCGCAGATCAAGACGCTTGTCTACGCCAACAGCCACGGCGGCTTTGGTTGAGTCGGACGCTTGACGCTTGACTCGGCACCAACCGATGGTCTACCATTTCACGCTCAGTGGGTGATGTGCCCATTTCACACAGCAAAGATAGTGGGAGGCGAAGTATGAGGCACAGAAGGCGGTTGACCATTCTGGTTTTCGTGTTGGCGGTTGTGGCGGCGGCCTGTACGACTGGTGACAGCGAAGGCGACACGACGACAACAACCCGAGCAGCCGACACCACGGTGGCTCCGGACACGACAACGACAACGGTGGCGACTGCAACGACAACGGTGGCGACTGCGGAAGCTACGACCGGCCCATCCGGCAGCGTGAGGTTTCTCATTGCCGAGAACTTCTGGGCCGATTGGGACCCGTACCAGCACACCGCCCAGAGTCAGGCGCGAATCGAAGCGCAGATCTTCGACTACCTTGTCGATGTCCCAGATACGGGCGCTCCACCGGTGCCGATGCTCGCGACCGAGTGGACACAGATAGACGACCGTACGTGGGAGTTCGTACTGCGCGAGGGCGTGATCTTCCATGACGGGTCGGCGTTTGACGCCGCGGATGTGAAAGCGTCCATTGAGCTCGCGTCGGGCGCGACCGACGTAGCGACACTCCAAGCGGGGAGCTGGATCTCTACGACTGTGGAGATCATCGACGATCTCACGGTCAGGTTGACAAGCGAGGAGCCGTTCGCATCCCTGTTTGCCCAGTTGCGGAGCACGATCATTGTTTCGGCGGATGATCTTGCCAACAACGCAGAGGCGATCAAGGCGCAGCCGAATGGGACGGGGCCGTTCCGCCTGGTCGCGAACGAGCCAGCCCGGAAGGTGATGGAGGCGAACACGGACTATTGGCAGGGCGCTCCTCAGATCCAGAGCCTCACCTGGGAGTTCATCGGAGACCCAGACACGAGGCTCAGCGCACTCCTCGCCGGCCAGGCGGATGTAATCGACCGGGTGCCGCCGCAGCACCTGCAAGTGATCGAAGGCAGCGACAACCTGGTACTTGACTCAGTGACTGGAATCGAGAGCGTCAACCTCTTTGTGCTGCCCGGCCGACTTCCGATATGGGATGAGAATCATGCATTCCGCGAAGCCGTGATGAGGTCGATCGATCGAGAGGGCCTGGTGACGGGCTTGATCCAGGGTGCGAGCGCCGTTGCGACGAGCTTCTTGCCTACCGAGACCCTGTACCACCAAGTCGGCGATCCTGCGTACTCGAGGGACGTAGACGCTGCCCAGGCCTTGCTGGCTGAAGCAGGCGTCCCAGACGGCGGACCCGAGTTCGAACTGTGGGTTGCGAGCGGATTCCTGCCCCGGGCCGAGGAGGTCGGTGCTGCGATTCTGGCAAACATGGAAGAGGTCGGTCTCAAACCGAAGCTTGTCGTGACCGACCTGTCGGCCATGATCGACGACATCTTCACCGACGACGGCACCGGCGCGGTCTACCACCTGAGTTGGAGCAGCAACGGTGACCCGTTCAGCCATGCGTTCGTCTACTCTGAAACGTTCGCGTGGTTCTTCGGAGACGAGCGTCTTCAGGAGCTCATCGACCTTTCGGCAACCACGACGAACCCGACAGAGCGTGAGCGGGTCGTCCTAGAGCTGCAGAGCTACATGTGGGAGCAGCTATGGCACGTGCCGTTGTACAACAGTGACTTCTCCGTCGCGCGGAACTCACGACTCGTGGGTCTTGACGTGAGACCGAACTTCCAAACGTTGTTCTACCCGGCGAGCATCAGCGAGTAGCGGGTTGTACACACCGACGAGGCAGATCGTAGGGAGTCGGGTTCCAGGCATCGGCATGGGATACTCGGCTCCCTAGATCATCGCGAGGTAGCCATGCTCAGGTTCAGTCTTCGCCGCACGGCCCAGATGGCGATAGTCGTCTTCGGGGTCGTCACGCTCGTGTTCTTCATCCTGCGGCTGGCGTCCGGGGATCCCGCCAACCTCATGGTCCCGCCGGGACAACAGGAGGACCTCGTCCAGCTGACACGCGAGAGACTCGGGACCGATAGGCCCATCCTGGTTCAATACGGCGAGTATCTCGTAGGGCTGGCGCGGGGGGATCTCGGCGTGTCGTTCCATGGTGGACAGCCCGTCCTCGATGAGGTTCTGAAGGCGCTTCCCAACACAGCCTTGCTTGCAGCCGTCACCATTGTGTTCTCCTCCGCGGTGGCCCTCGTCCTTGGCATCGGTGCTGCCTTGCGCGCCAACGGTGCCTTCGATCGGGTTGTGTTGGTCTACGTCTCCGTCGCTCTGGCCACTCCGAGTTTCTGGCTGGCGATCGTGCTCGTTATGTTCTTCTCGGTGCGTCTCGGCTGGTTGCCTGCCATCGATATGGAGGGGCCGGAGAGCTTCGTGCTTCCGGTGATCACCCTCGCTGTGGCGCTCACGCCGGTGCTGATTCGCATGATTCGCCTGTCATTCCTTGAGACGCTGAGCGACGATCACGTCCGGGCAGCGCGTGCCCGGGGTATCCCGGAGCGGCGGGTGATCCTGGTCCACGGACTCAAGGTGGCGGCACTCCCACTGATCACGCTGGTCGGTCTTCAGATGGGATTGATCCTGGCGGGCTCGTACGTCGTTGAATTCGTATTCAACTGGCCCGGGATCGGAAAGCTGACGCTCGATGCGGTCGTGAGCCGCAACTTCCCGATGATCCAGGGTGGCGTCTTGGTGGCGGCACTCGCGTTCGTGGTCGTGAACTTCGTCGTCGATCTCGCGTACGCAGCCGTGGATCCCAGGATCAGGCTCGCCGCCAGATGATGGATCTGACGACCGGAGGGATCCCGTCGGTGCCCGCTGGTGAGGCGGCACCAGCCCACACTCATCTTGTGCGACGGCTCCTCAGGCACAAGACGTTTGTCGTCGGGGCGACTGCCCTCGTGATCATCATCTCGATCGCGGCTTTCTCTCCGCTGCTTGCTCCTCATGATCCGATGCAACAGGACCTTTCACGCAACCTTGCTCCACCGTTCTGGGTCGAGGGTGGATCATGGGATCACCCACTTGGTACCGACACCCTTGGACGTGACGTTGTGAGCCGATTGATGTATGGCGCCCGCAACTCGCTGACCATCGCCCTGTTCGCGGTTCTGCTGTCGGCGATTCTTGGCCTGGTTGCAGGTTTGTCGGCCGGGTTCTCGCGGAGCTGGTGGGATTCCGCTCTCATGCGTCTAGGCGATATGCAACTCGCGTTTCCGTTCATCCTGCTGGCGATCATCGTCCTCGGCGTCATTACCGAACGCAACGTGATCCATCTCATCCTCGTGCTCGGCATCCCGGGGTGGATCCTCTACGCCCGGGTTGTGCGATCCCGGGTTCTGGTGGAGCGGGACAAGGACTACGTGACCGCGGCCAAATCCATCGGCGCTGGACGCACCCGGCAGATATGGAAGTATGTCCTTCCGTCGGTCTGGATGGTCGTGCTGGTGATCGCCATGCTCGACTTCGGTTTCATCATCCTCGTCGAGGCAACCCTCAGCTTCCTCGGCTTCGGCCTCACGCCTCCAACTCCTTCGTGGGGGGCTATGCTCGCCGAGGGTCGTCGCAACATGATCGTGGCCCCATGGCTCTCGATTTTTCCTGGATTGGCGATCATGTTCACGGTACTGGCCATCAACCTCACAGCGGACGGAGCCGCGAACGTGTTAGACCCCAAATTGAAGAAAGGCATCTTCCGTCGGGTGCGCCAGAAAGGTCCGAGCGAGAAGCCTTCTCCTTCCCGGCCAGGCGGAAGCGGTCATGCTACCGAGAGAGAGGCTATCGACGCAGGCGGCGAGCCAACGACACCGACGTTGCTCGACGTTCGTGATCTGAGCGTCGAGTTCCCGCTCGAAGACCGGGTGGTCAAAGCGGTTCGCCATGTGAGCTTCCAGGTCGATCGAGGAGAGACACTGGGGATCGTCGGTGAGAGCGGCTCCGGAAAGTCGGTTTTGGCGTCGGCGATCATCCAGTTGATCGACACGCCCGGACGGGTGACCGGCGGAGCAGTCCTATTCGAAGGCCGGGACCTCACCCG
Source organism: Acidobacteriota bacterium (assembly GCA_022562055.1). Lineage (NCBI taxonomy): Bacteria > Pseudomonadati > Acidobacteriota > Acidobacteriota bacterium. The sequence continues at coordinate 11,325 of JADFQA010000043.1, forward strand.
CCTGAGCGACGCTGATATAGCTCAGATCCGGGGGTCGCGGGTCGGCATGGTGTTCCAGAACCCGTCGGCCTCACTGAATCCGGTCATCAGCATAGGTTCCCAGATGGTGGAGACCATCAAGCAACATCACAGGGTGTCTCGGAGTGAAGCCAAGGAGATGGCAGGCCGCGCCCTGCATGACGTGGGGATCGGAGATGCACGACACGTTCTGTCACAGTATTCGTTCCAACTGAGCGGTGGCATGAATCAGCGCGTCATGATCGCCATGGCGATGCTCGCTCGCCCCGATCTCCTGATCGCGGACGAACCGACGACAGCGCTCGATGTGACGACACAAGCACAGGTTCTTGAGCAGCTGCGCGAAATCACGCAGGTGTACGACACCGCATTGATTCTCATCACCCATGACATCGCACTCGTTCGCGAATACGCGGACAGCATCGTGGTGCTCTACGCGGGACAGGTGTGTGAGGCAGGTCCGGTCGATTCGGTGATTCGCCACCCGCAACATCCCTATACAAAGGCCCTCCTCGAATCGGTGCCAAGAGCTGACCTCGAACCCGGTGAGCGGCTAACGGCTATCTCCGGTGAGCTGCCTGACGCCACTGTGGTACCCCGGGGGTGTCCTTTTGCTCCACGCTGCCGTTTCACGATGGACGTGTGTCAGGAAACCAATCCAGCGCTAGAGGCTGTCGGCTCCGGCAGGGTCGCCGCGTGCCACCTCGACTCGGTACCTTCGACCCCTGTGGACGTGCGATGAGCGAGCCGCTGCTCGAAGTGCGAGGCCTCGTCAAACATTTCGCTGTCAAAGGAGGGTTTCTGAGCGGCGGAAAGACGGTCGTGAGGGCGGTCGACGGCGTCAGCTTCACGATCCACGAAGGAGAAACCCTCGGGCTCGTCGGCGAGAGCGGGTGTGGGAAGTCGACGCTTGCCCGCACGATACTCTTCCTCGAGGAACCAACCGATGGTGAGATCCTCTTTCAGGGTCGACCGCTTACGGCCGACCGGGTCCGCGATCTCCGTCGACGCGCCCAGATGGTGTTTCAGGATCCGTATCTGTCGCTCCCGCCGCGCATGAAGGTCGGCTCGATCATTGCCGATCCGCTCCGGATCCACGGTGTAGAGGACGGATCAAGCGTGTCGGATCGGGTCGGGCAGCTGCTGATCGATGTCGGGCTGAAACGAGAGGACGCAGGCAGGTACCCACATGAGTTCAGCGGCGGGCAGCGTCAGCGCGTCGGCATCGCGCGGGCACTTTCCGTCCAACCGGCTCTCATCGTGGCCGATGAGGCTGTTTCGTCTCTGGACGTGTCGGTTCAGGCTCAGATTCTCAACCTTCTCCAGGACCTGCAAGAACGCCACCGTCTCGCCTACCTCTTCATTTCGCACGACCTCGGAGTCGTCAAGTACATGAGCCATCGGGTCGCCGTGATGTATCTCGGCGAGATCGTCGAATTGGCACCCGCGCAGGAGCTCTATGATCGGCCGTTGCACCCCTATACGAAGGCTCTCATGTCGGCGGTTCCCTCATTGCATGCCACGCAGATGCAGCGGACGCGTCTGCGTGGCGAGCCGCCCGACCCGCGTAACCCACCGTCGGGCTGCAAGTTCCACCCCCGTTGCCCGATCGCCCAAGATGTATGTGCCTCGGATGCGCCGACCCTTAAGGAGTGGCTGCCGGGTCGTAAGGTCGCCTGTCACTTCGCATTGATCGACGGGGGCTCCGCTGACGTACCCCTGACGATCAAAGGTGGATCGAGCCCGTGATGGGCGCTCAACCCGCGATGTTCTCGAAGGGGAAGAGCGGCTTGCGTCGATTCCGAAACGGGAGACTTTCCATATCTGCGCTGGTGGAGCCGGGCGTATTGACTCGGATGATGGTCGGACAGACCGGCTCGTACGCAGGGACCGGGGCGTGGACACCTTTTGCTACGAGGATCTGGAAGTCGCTCGGATCGAGATCGCAGCTTGTGATCTGGCGGAGGCTGAACGGGGCGACTCGTTTCGATGTCAGCTGGATCGTCAACCCTCGAGTGGTCTCGACAATGGCTGTCTCTCCCATGTCGAAGAGTGGATTGCCACCGTGGCGTACCTCGGGCTCGACAAAACGCCCTTCGTGGATGCTGCGCACCTTGCCTTCGACTTCGAGGGGAGGTCCGTGCAGGTCATCAGTCTTGCCGCCGACGGTCATGATGACGTTTGCGCCAACCCCGGCGTCGCGTGCCCGAACAACGTTCTCGGGGTCATATAGCGCTACGAACGTGCTCGGCCCTCCACGCTCAGTTACAATCTCGGCGATAACGGTGCCGTCGGCTGCTGAACCGCCTCCGACGTTGTCGCCCATGTCGAGCAGGCAGACCGGCCCCGGTGATAGCGCCGCTTGGTCCACCGCGTCTTCCGGCGCAATCAGGTTTGGCACGAAAGTATGACGTCTGGCGATCAGGTGGTCGGCAAGCTCGTCTGCGTAGGTCTGCGCCAGCGTGCGGTCTCCGTCGACGACCACGTTGAAACTGCTTCCCATCTCCGGCACGTCGGCATATGGGAATCCCAGGCAGATGCTGACGCTCAGGATCCCTTCGCGATCTCGAACCTGGTCGGCGGCCCGATACAAGGACAAGCACGGGTCAAACGACGTCCCTTGGAGAACGATGTTGATCGCAACCGGCGGAAAGGCACCGGCTTGAACCGGGCGCACCTCTCCTCGAACGGTGCGATCCATGAGCTCGGCGGCTTCGACGCCGCGGTCGTAGGTGTCGAGGTGTGGGTTGGACCGATATGCGATGAGCGCGTCGGTTGCTTCCAGCATCATTTCGGTCAGGTTTGCGTGAGCATCAACCGTCGCGATGATGGGTACGTCCGGTCCAACAGCCGCGCGGAGCCGCGTAAGCCAGGTTCCGTCTGCGTCGCGATGCTTCTCGCTGACCGCCGCGCCATGGGCCGCTGCCAGAATGCCGTCGAATGGGCTGCGCCGTTCGACTTCCTGCAGGAGCAAACTGGTGAGGTGCTCCATCGTTTCAGCGGTGATCGTGCCGCTCGGAGTCGCCAACGCAGAGAACACCGGTACGGCCTCGGCCCCGACCTGGTCGAGTCCATCGAAGAAGCCTCCGATTTCGTTGTGGGTGTTCGCCCATCGGTCTCTTACCTCTCCGCCAAGATGTACTTCGAACAGGGACAGGTCGGTGGGGGTGGGCAGAAACGTGTTCGACTCGTGATAAAGACCCAGAACACCGATTCGCATTCGTCCTCCTTCGCATCAAGCAGTAAAATAAACGTTTTGCTGACCGAAGGAGCATTCTACCAGGCCCGATTGGACGGGGAGGAGCGGTGACAGCGCCTGTCAACATCGCTGTTATCGGCCTTGGTTTCATGGGTAGTCGTTGGGCTCGCGCCATTTCAGAACATGACGGATCGAGGCTGAGGGTGGTGTCAGACGTTAAGGAGGACCTGGGTGAAGAGATCGCCGAGCGATACGACGCAACGTTCGTTCGGGACCCGCTGGAGGCTGCATCCCACCCCGACGTCGCTGGTGTGGTGGTATGTACTCCGGAGAACCTGCACTTAGCGCCTGCGCTGGCCGCTCTCGACGCGGGAAAAGTCACCTGTATAGAGAAGCCAATCGCGCACACCGTGCAAGCCGCCGAACAGATCCGTGACATGGCCACATCGATGGGTGTTCCGCTGCTGGTCGGGCATATCTTGAGGTTCGAACCCAGATACGCAGCGGTTCAGCGGGCCATCGAAGAAGGACGGATCGGAACCGTGCAGGCGATCCGATCCGAGCGTATCGGGAAAATCGGAGACCAAAGGGTGCTCGGCGGTCGAACAACCATCCCTTTGTATTACGGGGTTCATGAGTTCGACCTCGCCCGTTGGTACGGAGGAGCCATCGTCAAGGTCTCCGCCGAGCGAAGCAGGGGCGTGTTGGAACAGGATGGATTCGACGTATTCGATCTCTACTCCGCGATCGTGCGCTTTGCCTCCGGGGCGCACGGCACGGTCATGCTGGGATGGTCATTGCCCAATTCGACGCCGGGATGGGGTAAGAGCGGCTTCACGGTGATCGGCGAGACCGGACTACTTCAAGTCGACCAGGGCAGTGTTGGTCTGCTGATGGTTGGTCGGGACGGACTCATTGACGAGGACGTCTTCTTCTCACCGATCGTGCACAATCGCTATGCCGGAGCACTGGCGATCGAAGTCGACCACTTTGTCCGTTGCGTCCGCGGCCTGGCGGAGCCGTTGTGCACAGCCGACGACGGTACAGAGGCGCTAAGGATCAGTCTGGCGATGGAAGCAGCCGCCGCGAGTGGCAAGCCGCTAACGTTGAAGATGAACCCGAGCGGGGCACGAGCTTAGATGAGCTCTATTCCGCTTGCTAAGGCTAGGATTTTACTAGATGAAAGCTCAGACCAAAGTCAGCTCCAGTCGTTACAACGTGCGCGCCGTATTACGCGTTCTCGACATACTCGACGTTCTCCAGAATTCGATAGACGGAGCCTCGCTCACCAATATCGCCGATTCCGTGAGCCTCCCCAAGAGCTCGGTGTTCAGGTACCTCGCCACGCTCGAATCGCGGAGTTACGTCGAGCAAGACCCCGAATCGGGTCAATACCGCTTCGGACTCGCCTTCCTTCCATCTCATACGCGTCATCTCCAGAGCCTCGGGTCACGGGCCAAGCCCTACCTCGAAGCACTCCGCGACCGATTCCAGGAAACCAGCAATCTGGCTGTACTCGACGGCACACGCATCGCCTACCTCCAGATTGTCGAGAGTGAGAAGGCGATGCGGCTCGCGGCCCGTACCGGCGACAGGGATCCCATCCACTCTACGGCCCTCGGCAAGGCGACTACTGCACAGATGCCGGAGCCCGAAGTACTCGACATCTTGAGAACCGAAGGAATGCCTCGACTCACGGCCACCACAATCACAGACCCAAGTGCCTTTCTCGAGGAGCTCGAGCAGGTGAGGCAGAAAGGGTTCGCTCTCGACGATCGAGAGAACGAGGAAGATGGTCGCTGTGTTGCGGTTGCGATCCCGGGATCCCGGATTCGAGCGGCAATCAGTATGAGCGCTCCAGCAGTCCGCTTCCCCATGGAGCACGTTCGTGAAGTCGCGGACACCCTCATCGAGACCGCCGCTGCCCTCGCACGAGACCTAGGGATCGCCGAATGACTGCTCTGGCCACCCTGACATGGCGCGACGCCGAAGCGGCGCTCAACAAAGCCGAACTGGCGATTCTGCCAATCGGCAGCATTGAGCAACACGGTCCCCACATGGCTTTGGAAACCGATATCGCCCTCGCCGCCGCCCTCGCCGAGCGTCTCACCGCCGCCCTCGGAGAGCTGGCAGTGCTCTGCCCTCGGCTCGACTACGGGCTTTCGGAGCATCACATGCGGTTTCCCGGAACGCTCACACTCCGCCCCGACACGTTCATCGGGGTGGTGCTCGAGATCGTTGAAAGTCTTGCTCATTGGGGCGTCCGTCGGGTTCTCGTCGTCAACGGTCACGGCGGCAATATCGACGCCCTTCGTCTGGTGAGCCGGATTGCACGTCGCGATCACGGAAGTCTCGTCGCAAGCTTGATGTGGGCACAGCTTGGATCTGACGAGATCCGCTCGCGTGTTACGAGTGCGGTCTACGGGCACGCGTGCGAGATCGAGACCTCAGTGGCAATGGAGCTCGCCCCCCACGTCGTCTTTGAAGATCGCATCCAAGGTCCGATTGGCAGGACGAGCGTGGATCCGTTCACCGACCCGCCGGGAGCGAGGGTCGATCAGGCGGTCCTGATGGACGAGTGGACAGAGGACGGGGCGCTCGGTGATCCTCGCCTCGCTAATAGGGAGGACGGGAAAGCAATCGTCGACGTCGTCTATTCCCGTGCTCTCGACTTTGCGCAGAGATTCGCGGAACAGGCAACGCCTTGTCGAAGGGGAGTATCTGATGGCAGAAGTTGACGTGCGTCGAACAAGTTTGGAGTCGGAGCGGATGACGGCGATTGCCGAACGCTTCGTTCCAGGCGGGGTGAACTCGAACATCCGCCTGGGCGGCCCTTCGGTGTTCTTCGCAAGGGGCGAGGGTGCTTGGTTATGGGACGTTGATGGCAACGATTATGTCGACTATCTCCTCGGACAGGGGCCGGCATTCTTGGGGCACGCCCCTGCCGACGTGTTGGATGCTGTTGATGCAGCGTGTCGAAGCGGCATGGTCTACGCCGCCCAGCACCCACTCGAGATTGAAGCAGCCGAGCTCATGTGTCGAGCCATCGGCTGGGCAGAGATGGTGCGCTTCGGGTCGTCGGGAACCGAGGTCGTCCAGGCAGCGCTCCGCTTGGCCCGCGCCGCCACCGATCGACGCGAGTTTGTCCGATTCGAAGGCCACTACCACGGATGGCTCGACAATGTTCTTATCGACGTCGGTGACGATGGTCCGATCGCAGCGAGCGAGGGACAGATCGCCGATTACCTCAAGGACTGCCACCTGCTTCCCTGGAACGACCTCGATGCGCTAGCGGACGTGCTGAAGCGGCATGGCCCGAATGTAGCTGCGGTGATTATGGAGCCGATGATGGTGAACGTGGGCGCCATCGAGCCCGTATCGGGCTATCTCGAAGGTGTACGCCGACTCTGCGACGAATACGGTGTAGTCCTCATTTTTGATGAGATCATCACTGGATTCCGCGTGGCGTTCGGCGGAGCCGCAGCGCGATACGGCGTCGCTCCCGACCTTGCCACATACGGAAAAGCCATGGCTGGGAGCTGGCCGGTGGCTGCCCTGGCAGGATCAGCCGAGCTCATGGGACGCTTCGGCACCGGCGCCGTCAACCACTCCGGCACGTTCAACGCGAACGTAATGGCGATGGCGGCGATTGTTGCCACACTCCGGCGCCTCGAAGACGGCACGGCCTATAGGAAGCTCGACCGAGTTGGTGGAGCTCTGATGAAGGGGTTGCGCGAGCTGGCCGATGGGGCATCGATCCCGCTTCACATCCAAGGCCTGCCGATGGCGTTCCACGCCTCATTCGGCGAGGACGATGTGGTTGATTACAGAGGTCTCCAAGCCAAAGACGCCGCGGGCTACCGGGCCTTCGCAAGGGCGCTCTTTGACTGTGGAGTGTGGGTCGCGCCTCGCGGCATATGGTATGTCTCGACCGCCCATGGTGAACGTGAGGTAGAAGTCACGTTGGACCGTGTCGGAGCAGCTCTAAAACGCCTACAGGCGCTGAACCCAAGGTCATAACTCAGCGTTCCCAGTCCTAGACAGCCGCGCTACTTACGTAAAGGAGTTGCCGATGACCGCCGAAGAACGGCTCACTGAGCTCGATCTCGAGCTTCCCACACTGCCGGACCCGACCGCGTCATTCGTTTCGTATGTCCAGAGTGGACGTATTGCCTACGTCTCAGGGCACGGGCCCATCCGCGCTGATGGATCGTGGATCACAGGCAAGGTGGGTCGCGACCTTGGGACCGACGAGGCCTACGAAGCGGCGCGATTCACAGGTCTCGCGGTCCTGGCCACCATTCGCTGCCACCTCGGTTCTCTGGATCGGGCCGTCCGTTTGATCAAGGTATTGGGGATGGTGAATTGCGTGCCGGACTTCACCGAACAGTCAACCGTCATCAATGGATTCTCTGATCTCATGATTGACGTGTTTGGTGAAGCCGGGAGACACGCCCGATCTGCAGTCGGAGTGGCTTCGCTCCCAATGGGCATTCCGGTTGAAGTCGAAGTGATTCTCGAGGTCAGGTAGCGGACATATCGCTCGATCTCGTCGATATATCCCTTCCTGTGAATATTCCTTTGGGAATCACGAGAGCGTCGTCGGTGCCCTCGCGAAACGCACAGTCCAAGCGCGAGCGGAGGAGCCCATGTCCAGAGGCGCTCATTCTGGATGAATGGTCAGGCCATGCGCCAGAGAGGGCCAGTTGTGCCAGAAGGTCCACCTGCCTTTGTCTTTGAGCGCTCGGATGTCGACGCAAGGTGAATATTCCACACTTCGGTCCGGTCCGAAACTGCGTGGGGCTTGGATCCGGTCTCGTCACACCTGGGGGATGAACTGATCGAAGCTGAACTCGTGGCTTACAGTGCCGCCCCGCGGATACAGCACGACGACGCGGTCGTCGATGTCGAAAACCACCGAACACAGTGTGATTAGCGGGTCGCTCGCGGTTGCATCTCGCCAGATGGCCATGTCCGGATCGGAAAAGACGCGAAGGGTTTCATCGCGGGTCGCGGGCTCACGAAGCGAGTTCAGTATCTCGAGGCGCGACACGCTCTGCTCGTCGATCACCTGTGGATCAGTTAGAGCGATGAAGTGATTTGTGTGGGCATATCGACGATCCACCTCCTTGGACGAGACGCCCGAGGGTCCAACCTCGACGCCGAGAAGCTGTCGCTTTTGTGCGGTTGCCACCAAATAGCTGTAACCCCCTGCCGCCGGAACCTGCCTAGCCCGGTCAACGAATTCCGAGAGCGATGCAGCAAGTGAGAGATGCCTGGCCAAGAACTGTCGGCCGACACCCGCACCTGGAGTTGCAGCAGGTATATGATCGATGCCGCAGGCGATACCGGAGCTGTTCAGCCAGAAGGTCGTGGCAGGGAGCATGCCTGGGTACCAATACGTCGTGATCGGGCGATCACCGTCAATGTGCAGCGTGAGAAGGGGACATTCACCTTCGTGGACCGGATCGGCATCCTCATTGTGAGCCAGGAGCAACTTCGTCCCGCTCCGGAGTCCAAGATCGCTGCAGCCCTCAGACTGGTAGCCGAAATCGCCTCGTGTGTTCAGCCACAGCAACTCTTCAAAGGGCACGTCGGCGCCTTCTGCCATCGCTTCAAGTTCAGACACGTGTCGCGTGTCAAGATTGTTGAGACAGGTCAAAGTTTGGTCCTGATCTCAAGGAGAATCTATGGCGAGGCCTCCCGTGGTGTCGACAGAGAAGAAGACGCTGATCGTGGTATCGATCCTTCGGGGTGAGGTCACGATGGCTGAGGCTGCACGCCGTGAGGGTGTGTCTGAGACCTCGATCGCGAAGTGGCGTGACCGGTTCCTTGCCGGTGGTCGGGCTGCCCTGTCGGCTGGGAGTCATGGCACGTCGAGTCGTGAGACCCGGCTTGTGGCTGAGGTGGAGGAGTTGACCTCGGCGTTGGGTGAAGCCCATATGGAGCTGCGGTTGTGGCGGAAAAAGGGG
>JADFQA010000044.1 GCA_022562055.1 Acidobacteriota bacterium
CGTTGCGGTCCCTCGCGAGTGGCGGCGCCACCTACATCGTGTCTGCACAGATCACCTTAGAAGTAGTCCAGGACACCCGCTGCGAGACCTGAGTCGCACCAACCCCTTCGGCGTCAACAGCGCTGATGGATTCTGAGGCGGGTCCGGAGTACGACGGACTATCCATCACACCGTTGATCATGAAGCGGGTCCCGACCGGATGTGTGTCGGGGCCCGCTAGGAGCGCCGGTGCTCGCACCACTTGACTTTGGTGCCGATACTTACCTCTATAGAGGCGCGAACCGTGCTGTGAAGTGTCGGAGTTGCGGCGCTTGCTCGATTATGCGGTAGCCGCGAAGCGAATCTGCCCGTCGGGCGACATCGATTATCACCTCGGCCACGTAGTCAATGTGACTCTGGGTGTACGTCCGGCGGGGGATGGCGAGACGTACAAGCTCCATTGCTGCCGGGGTTTCGGTACCGTCCGCATGGACCACGCCAAACATCACCGAACCGATCTCCACTCCACGGACGCCACCGGTGCGGTAGAGCTCGACGGCAAGTGCTTGGGCCGGGTACTGCGAGGCCGGGATGTGGGGCAGCATTGCCGCCGCATCGATGTAGATCGCATGACCACCGGCTGGGCGTACGATCGGCACCCCGGCGTCGTGGGCCTTGTCGGCGAGGTACTGGGTTGACCGGATCCGGTAGCGGAGGTAGTCCTCATCCAGGACCTCTTCAAGCCCCGTCGCGATCGCTTCGAGATCGTATCCTGCGAGCCCTCCGTAGGTGGGAAAACCCTCGGTCAGGATGAGGAGGTTGCGACATCGCAGGGCGAGATCGGGGTCGTTCATTGCGAGAAATCCGCCGATGTTGGCGAGTCCGTCTTTCTTTGCGGAGAACGTGGCTCCGTCGACCAGCGAGAACATTTCCTGGGCGATTTCTGTTGGTGTCCGGTCGGCGTATCCGTCCTCTCGGATCTTGATGAAGTAGGCGTTCTCCGCAAAGCGGCATGCGTCGAGAAAGAAAGGGATGTCGAAACGGTCGCACACGGCGCGCACCGCACGCAGGTTCGCCATAGAAACGGGCTGCCCGCCGCCGGAATTGTTGGTGACCGTCACCATCACGAGGGGTACGCGGTCGGCACCAACATCATCGATCAATGTCTCCAACGCGGCGATGTCCATGTTGCCCTTGAACGGATCGAGGGTTCCTGGTTCAAGACCGACCGGGACCACGAGATCGTGGGCGTCCGCCTTTTGGTACTCAATGTTGGCTCGGGTGGTATCAAAGTGGGTGTTGTTCGGGACGACATCCCCCTCCTTGAGGATCTCGGAAAACAGAATGCGCTCGGCGGCCCGTCCCTGGTGAGTTGGCAACACCTCGGTGAAACCGGTGATATTGGTCACGGCTTCCTGGAACCGATAGAACGATCGACTACCGGCGTAGGTTTCGTCGCCGTCCATCATCCCGGCCCACTGACGCGACGACATTGTGCCCGTCCCCGAGTCTGTGAGTAGATCGATCGTGACCTCGTCGCCGCGGAGACCAAACAGGTTGTAGCCCGAGCGGATCAGCGCCTCCTCACGTTCCTCCGCGGTCGGGAAGCTGATTGCCTGAACAGCGTGGATCCGGAACGGTTCGATGATCGTTTGAAACTGCATGCGATCCAAGTCTCCTAATGTTGACGATCGTCTACTCCAGAGAAATCTAACGCTTTTGGCTCCCGCAAGCGTTAGATGGAAGCGCTCAGTCACTAGTGGCCGAGCAACGATCGGATAACGGTTCGAACCGCTGCGCTGGTTACCGGATCTATCTGGCCGATGCGATGGACCAGACGCTGACGGTTGATTGATCGGATGAGTTCGCACTGCACGAAGCTTGTTTCGGTCAAGCCTGTCTCGTCGGTCGCGTCGACCTCTATATGGACTGGCAGGTTTCGATTTGTCGTGGTGAGCGGCGAAACGATGACAAACGGAAGCGCTGCACTGTAACTTTCAGGGGGACCTAGGACGAGTGCGGGGCGGTGCTTCGCAGGTTCCCCGGGGTACGGTTCGCCGAAGTCTACGATCCAGAGATCACCGACCGATGCCATCGGACACCGACGTTTCTTCCGCCTCTGCTAAGTAGTCCTTCCACGCCGCCGGGTCGTCTTGGAGAGCCGAAAGTTGTTTCACGACGTCTTCCGCAAAACGTTGTCGATGGAGCGCGTCGGCGGCGTCTCGGACGGTTTCGCCCAGTGAGGCACCAGACGACTTGCTGATTTCCAGCAGTCTGGCGTGGGTATCGGTGTCGACGCGGATGGTCGTGGTAGTCATACCGACACTCTACCCAATGTAGACGACTTTGTCTACATTGGGGTCTACATTTGTGATATCAGCGTCGAAAGAGGGAACTGGGGATGCCGGTCACGAGTTCTCGTCGATGCGGGCTAGTGGTTCGTTGGCTTTCACCTGGGCGCCAACGGTGACATACACCTCGGCGACAACACCAGCATGCGGGGCCGAGATTGCGTGCTCCATTTTCATCGCTTCGAGCCGGGCGATCACGTCGCCGGCCTCGACGGTGTCGCCGACCTTGACTTCGATGGAGAGCACCTTTCCGGGAAGAGGTGAAGCGAGCGAACCGACCGCGGTCTCGGCCTCCGTTCTTGGGAACCGCGACTGCTCTATGCACAGCGTCTGACCGCGGTCGTCGTTCACCCACGTTTCGGCGCCGACCGTGTGTACGGCAAACCGTCTGCGCACCCCGCCGATTTCGGCGTCGACCAGTTCGGCGGTTGCGGAGGCGACGCGTAGATCGACGGCGCCACCGTCGATTGCGACAGACAGGCCGTCACGCCGCTGAGAATACGAGACGACCGACTCCTCGCCACTGACGACCCAAGTTGCGATCTGCGGTTGTGAGAACACGTTCCGCCAACCGGTCGGGATCGTTTGCTGCGCTGTCGCTTCCGACCGGCGTGCGGCGCTCGCCGCGAGCGTCGCGGCAACGAGGTGATCGCGCACCATGGTTGCGTCGACGGCGACCAATGCGGTCACGCCGTGGTCCTCAATGAATGATGTTGGCGTGCTCCCGTCGAGAAAGTCTGCATGGTCGACGATACCGACCAGCAAGTCTCGGTTCGTGTGCGGTCCGTGGATGTGAGCGGAGCGAAGCGCACGAACGAGGACCGCCGCGGCCTCGTCCCGCGTCTCACCGTAGGCGACCACTTTTGCGAGCATCGCGTCGTAGTCGGTCCCGATGATGGACCCGGACTCATAACCGGCGTCCACGCGGACACTGGTGTCAAATGTAAGACGCTGCAGCGTTCCGGCGCCTGGTAACCATCCACTCAACGGATCCTCCGCATACAGGCGGGCCTCGATCGCGTGTCCCGACGTCGACGCGTTGAGAACGGCGTCGGAGAGCGGTTCACCCATCGCCACCAAGAGCTGTTCGCGCACAAGATCGAGACCGGTGATCATTTCGGTGACCGGGTGTTCAACCTGCAGGCGCGTATTCATTTCAAGGAAGAAGAACTCGTCCCCAGCAACGAGGAACTCGACCGTGCCAACGCCGACGTAGTCAACGGCCTTTGCAGCCGCCACTGCCGCAGTCGTGAGACTGTCACGCATGTCGGCCGAGATCGCCGATGACGGTGCCTCCTCGACTACCTTCTGGTGACGCCGCTGGATCGAACATTCCCGCTCGAAGAGGTGAGTGACAGTCCCGTGGGTATCACCAATGATCTGGACTTCGATGTGGCGCACATCTTCAAGCCAGCGTTCGATGAAGATCGTGTCGTCGCCGAACGCATTGCCGGCCTCGAGTTGTGCAGACTGGATCCCGGCTTCGAGTTCGTCGGCGTGGCGCACGATACGCATCCCACGCCCACCCCCACCGGCGGATGCTTTGACAAGCACCGGGTATGGAACCGTCTCAGGGTCCGAAATGTCGACATCATCAAGCAGCGGCACACCAGCTTCGCCGACAAGCCGTTTCGCCTCGATCTTGGAACCCATGGATGCAACGGCGGCGGGTGATGGGCCGATGAACGTGATCCCCTCCTGCTCACACCGTGCAGCAAAATCGGCGTTTTCCGCAAGAAATCCGTACCCGGGGTGAATGGCGTCGGCGCCGGTGGACCTCGCCGCGGCGATGATCGCGTCGATGTTGAGGTAGGTGTCAGCCGGTGCGGTCCCCGGTAGACGTACGGCAAGGTCTGCGTCGCTGACAAAGGGGAGATCGGCGTCGGCGTCTGAATACACTGCAACGGATGCGATGCCCATGTCGCGTAGGGTGCGCGTAACGCGTGAAGCGATCTCTGCACGGTTGGCTATGAGAACTTTCTCGAAGCGCGTCATGGTCACATCCTGAACACGCCGAAATCGGACGTGCCCTTCACCGTGTTCGAATGGATGGCACTCAACGTGATGCCGAGAATGGTGCGCGTATCGCGCGGGTCGATTACTCCGTCATCTCGGTTGTGAGCCGACATGAAAAACGCATCCTGTTCCCTATCGATCTGCTCCTCAATGGCAGCTCGCGTCGCTGCATCCTTGGCTTCGTCATACTCTCGCCCTGCGGCTTGCGCGGCGTTGCGACCCACGATTGACATCACTCCCGCGAGTTGCTCGCCGCCCATCACGGCGATCTTCGCCGACGGCCATGAGAACAGGAAACGGGGGTTGAACGCCTGGCCGGACATGCCGTAGTTTCCGGCACCGTACGACGCTCCGGCGATGATGGCGATGTGGGGGACCGTCGAGTTGGCAATCACGTTGATCATCTTGGCGCCGTCCTTGATGATGCCGCCCTGCTCGTAGTCCTTCCCGACCATGTACCCGGTGACGTTGTGGATGAACAAGATTGGTTGGTCGTAGCGGTTACAGAGGGAGATGAATTCGGTTGCCTTTTTCGCCTCGTCCGAGAAGATGACACCAAGCTGGTTCGCAACAATGCCGACCCGGTAACCATGGATTGTCGCCCACCCGCAGATCAGCGACGTGCCGTACTCCGCTTTGTATTCGTCAAGGTCGGACCCGTCGATGGTGTGTGCGAGCACCGCGTACATGTCCATTGGTTGTCGTGTGCTGGTCGGGATCAGACCGAGAATGTCGTCTGGATCGAACAACGGTGCGCGGGAGGACGTGACCGGACCGCGTCCGAGCTTTCGGTAGTCGAGGTGCTTGATGATCTGACGACCGATGCGCAGACAGTCGTACTCGTCGGCCGCAAGGTAATCGCTAAGACCCGAGATGCGGGAGTGCATCACTGCGCCGCCCAGCTCTTCTTCGGTAGATTCCTCGCCAGTCGCCATCTTGACGAGTGGGGGACCTGCGAGAAATACCTTGGCGCGGTCCTGCACCATGACGGCATAGTCAGACATGCCGGGGACGTAGGCGCCGCCCGCTGTCGAGCTGCCGAACACCAACGAAATGGTCGGGATGCCAGCTTTCGACATCTGGGTGAGGTTGCGGAACCACTTCCCGCCGGGAACAAATATCTTGTGCTGGTTGGAAAGGTCGGCGCCACCCGACTCGACAAGGTTGATGAGCGGAAGTCGGTTTTGCTTGGCGACCTCTTGGGCGCGCAGCGATTTACCGAGGGTGAACTCGTTGAACGATCCTCCGCGAACGGTCGGGTCGTTGCCCGCCACAACACACTCGATGCCTTCGACGACTCCAATGCCGTAAACGTAACCCGCACCGGTCGCAAAATCGGTGCCGTACGCAACGATGGCGCCGAGTTCGAGAAAGGGAGAGTCGCGGTCGACAAACAGTTCGATACGCTCGCGGATCATGAGCTTGCCGCGGTCGTGATGGCGTTGCCGATAGCGTTCGCCACCCCCGTCGAGTGCCTCGGCAAGCGCCGCTTCGAGGGCCGCGACCTGTTTTAGCGCCACCGACTCGTTTTCCTTGAATTGTGGCGAACTCGAGTCGATCGCATTGCTGAGCACGGGCATGCCCGCAATAGTAGTCCGCGGGTTTTCGGACCCGCCTTCGGCTCGATCCTCCGTTGCGTTAGCTTTCGCGAAACTTGGCCGATAAATACCAAGGTCGGGATAGTGAGAATTATCGAAAACTGCCACACCACCAGTAGTCTTGGCGCCATGACCACGGCACTCGCCAGCTATGCACTTCAGGCTTGTGATGTCACCAAGTCGTTTGGTGACACGCAGGTGCTTGTGCGCGCAAGTCTTAAGGTTCGGGATGGAAAGACGGTTGCGCTTCTGGGACCTTCGGGCTGTGGCAAGACAACGTTGCTGCGTATTCTCGCCGGTCTCGACGCCCCTGACGATGGCGAGGTCATGGTCGCTGGTGTCACCATGGCCGGGGGAAACATCTTCGTTCCTCCAGAGCGCCGCAACGTTGGTCTGGTATTCCAGGACTGGGCGCTGTTTCCGCATATGACCGTTGCCAAGAACGTCGCTTATGGATTGACTCCGGCCGAACGCACATCCGGGCGTGTCGCGGAGACACTGGCGATGGTCGACCTCGAGAAGCTGGCTGATCGGATGCCTGCGACGCTGTCTGGCGGAGAGCAGCAGAGGGTTGCCCTTGCAAGAGCCCTCGCCCCCCGTCCGGACGTGCTGCTGCTGGATGAGCCTTTTTCAAACCTTGACCAAGACCTACGCGTTCGCGTTCGCACCGACGTGCGCAGGCTGCTCTCTGAGCTGGGTATCTCGGCGGTGTTTGTGACCCATGACCAGGAGGAAGCATTTGTGGTGGGTGACGAAGTTGCGGTGATGCACGATGGCATGATCGAGCAGCAAGCTACCCCGTCTGAGCTCTACGATGCACCGGCGTCAGCGTGGGTGGCGTCGTTTGTCGGTGAAGCCAACCTCGTCCCGGGCGGCATCACCAATTCGGTAGCGAATACGCTCGTTGGCTCGGTCCCAGTAGTCGCCTCCGACATTTCCGAAGCCACCGTGTTGCTCCGTCCCGAGTATTTATTGCTCGGAAACGGCGAAGATGGGAAAATCGCCGATGTCGAATTCTACGGCCATGACACGGCGTATCGGATAGTGGTGGACGGAACCAATCTGCTGGTTCGCGCAATGGCCGCGCCTCGTTTTGTTCTCGGCGACGCAGTCTCAATCACTTACAGCGGGCCGCCGGCGGCCACCTTTCCTGTCACAGACAGATAGTCCTGTCACAGACAGATAGTCCTGTCACAGACAGATAGTCCTGTCACAGACAGATAGTCCTGTCACAGACAGATAGTCCTGTCACAGACAGATAGTCCTGTCACAGACAGATAGTCCTGTAAGAGAACAGGTAGTCCCGCAAAAGACGGGTAGTCCTGTATGAGACAGCTAGCCCTATCGGGCGCGAAGGTGTCCCATTCCTCGCTGCGAAAAGGGAAGGTCCTCAACTGTCTGTGGTGGCGCTGTCCTGCGGCTTGTCGGTGATGGGGCTGTTGGACGGTTTGTCCGATTCACCCTGGGGTGACGGCGCAGTGTCGGATGGGGCCAGGTCCGTGACCCGGTCTATCAGGATGACAAGGTCGGTTTGTAGGTGGTGGTCGCTGGGAAGGTCTGTCACGGCGAGCTGGGCGTCAGAAACGGCGTCGGGGATGCGATGATCCTCTGCCTGGTTGTCGAGCAGTTTCGCGAGTTCGAGGAACGCTTGCTGCACTGCATCCTCCGCCGCCCAGCGGTCTCCCAGCATGGAATATGCAAACGATGCGAGCGCATCGCCGGTGAGTCGGTAGAGGTCGGCGAAGGCTGGGTCAGAGCGACGTCGAACCCCGTCCACTACCGCATCGAGCTGTGGATGCTCGCTCACCGGGCCGAACTTTCCTTCCGTCGACAAAACGACGGTAGTGCTCGACCCGGTGAACGGGCTGATTGCGTGTCACCTAGTCGGTTGCGGAATCCGATGGCCCGTCCGAGACCTTATCCGTGATGCAGTCTGTGGCCTTGTCCGTCACTCGATCTGTCAGATGATCGAGTGACCTTGTCTGTCACGCGGTCTGTTTCGTGGTCGACAACCCGATCCGTCTCATGGTCCGTGACGTGATCGTGGAGTCGACAGTCTGAGTAGTGGTCTATCTTCCAGTCACGCAGAACTTCGTCGGTGAGTTGGTCGGGGTGACGATGACGGCGATGATCCCCACAGCGGTGATGGTGACGGTGATCGCCCTCATAATCGGCTGCCGGGTCCGGCGCTTGGTCGCTTGCCTCATCAACGATACCCGCCGCGTCGGTGACGGCGTCAGCGGGGAGCGTGGCGGCCATGGCGGTTGTCGCCAGGGCAACCACGAGGACTATCGCCCAAAGGGAGATGATGCGTTTCACGGTGTGCTCGTTCTGTTCGTGCGAGAAGTGGTTTTTCCCGCTTGCCATGAGGGACGCCGCCGTGCGCAAAAATTCGACGGGCTGTCAGCAGTCGGCGAGAATTCCCGCGCTGAAACGAGGAGGTCGTGACCGAGCGTCCCTGAGCCGCTATCGCGCGCCAGAATGAGCCCTGGGTTGACATAGCGGCACGTTGGGGCGGCGAAGTTGATAGCCTGGTTGCATGATTCCTCAGACGATCGATGATGTGCAGAAGGCCCTGGAGGGCGAGAACTATGTGGCGGACCGGGCGTTGTCGGTCGTGATCCACCTTGCGTTGCAGCTCGGGAGGCCGTTGTTCCTCGAAGGCGAGGCTGGTGTTGGGAAGACTGAGATCGCCAACGTGCTTGCCCGGATTGTTGGTGAGGATCTCATCCGGCTTCAGTGTTACGAGGGGCTCGATGTTTCACATGCACTGTACGAGTGGGATTACGCCCGTCAGATGCTTGCGATCCGCATGATGGAAGCCCGTGCAGACGGACCCGCCCCCGAGGTTGCGGACATCATGAGCCGTGACTATTTGATTGCCCGACCGCTACTCCAGGCGATCGAGCTAGGTGCGAAGGGGCGGCGGCCGGTGTTGCTGATCGACGAACTTGATCGTGCAGATGAAGAGTTCGAGGCGTATCTGCTCGAGCTTCTCTCCGACTTTCAGGTCACCATCCCAGAAGTCGGCATTGTCAAGGCTATCGAGTCTCCGATCGTGGTCATCACCTCCAACCGGACACGAGAGATCCACGATGCGTTGAAGCGGCGTTGCATCTACCACTGGATTGACTACCCGGACTACGAACGCGAGGTTGCCATATTGCACCGCAAGGCGCCGGGGATTTCCGAAGCGCTTGCGGGGCAGCTCGCCACCGCAATGGCTCACCTGCGCGACATCGACCTGTTCAAACCGCCCGGTGTTGCGGAGACGATCGACTGGGCGAATGCTCTAGAGCTGCTTGGTGAGGCGGACCTCAACGTCGAGGCGATCGATGACACGCTCGGCGTCATCCTGAAATACCAGGAGGACATTGCTCGTATCAAAGCCGACGGCACGGACCGCCTTCTCGTCGGATGACCGGCACCGCGTTCGCCGACAACCTTGTCCACTTTGTCAGATACTTGCGCGCCCAGGGACTGACCGTCGGACCGTCGACCGCACGAGATCTCGGTGCGGTGACGTCCGCAGTAGGCCTACTCAATAAAGCCGACACGTATCACGCGTTCAAGGCAGTGACAGTCGTCAGGCCGTCCGAGGTGCCGATGTTCGACCAAGCATTTGAACTGTTTTTCGGGACGGCGCTCGGTGAACTTCAGCGCCCTTCGGACATTCGCATAACAACTCCAAAGGCTGAGACCGCGCAGGCATCGTTGCCGACGCTCAGCCGAGGCGGGGAGACTCGTGGGGACGACCAAGACGATGAGGTCGTGAACGTCGGCGCTGGTTCGTACAGTGAACGCCTCTCCACACGCGATTTCGCAACACTTACTCCATCCGAACGAGAAGAGGTGCGCCGCTTGATAGCTGAAATGGTGTGGCGGCCTGCGGACGCAAAGTCGCGACGTTGGGTCGCCGACAGCCGCGGTACCCGCCCTCACCTGCGGAGGACCCTTCGAAACCTCACCGGCCCAGACGGGGATCTCATGCCGCTCGAATTCTCATCACGAAGGCCGAGGCGACGCCCGCTCATCATCCTCGCCGACATCAGCGGATCGATGGAGCGCTACGCAGAGATGTTTCTGCATTTCGTCCACGCAGCCCAAGGGCATCTCGGGAGGGTGGAGTCGTTCGTTTTCGGAACCCGCCTCACTCGGATCACTCGGGACATGCGCCAACGCGATCCCAGCTACGCGCTGGCTCGGGTCAGCGTTTCCGTTGAGGATTGGTCCGGAGGCACCCGAATTGGTGAGGCGTTTGAACGGTTCAACCTTGATTGGAGTCGTCGGCTTGCGCGTGGCGGGGCGATTGCGCTGATTATGTCTGACGGGTGGGACACGGGGGACCCCGACCTCCTTGAAGAACAGATGGCGAGGTTTTCACGATCCGTCCACCGTGTTGTCTGGCTCAACCCGTTGGCGTCGCGTCCGGGTTTCGCACCGGAGGCACGTGGCATGCGAACCGTGCTCCCGTACGTCGACGATTTCCTGGCGGCGTCGAGCGTGATGGACCTTCGTGGTGTTGTCAGGCTGCTGGAGTCGCTACCGTTGCGGAGATCATGAGAGAAGCACTGGCAATTTATGAGCGCTGGAAGGCGCAGGGCAAACAGGTCGCGGTCGCGACGGTCGTTGGAGTGAAGGGTTCGGCACCGCGTCCCGAGGGTGCCAAGTTCCTTGTTTCGTCGGCAGACGAGATGGAAGGATCGGTGAGCGGGGGGTGCGTCGAGAACGATGTGTTCCTCCACGCCAAAGAGGTTCTCGAGTCGGGGGAGCCACGTCTCGTGACATACGGGATTGCCGACGAGGACGCGTTTGAGATCGGCCTCACCTGCGGCGGAACCATCGACATCTTCATTGAGGAATGGGCATGACGGCCGTAGCCGCTATTGAGCAGCTCATGGGGCAGGAGCAGCTCGGCTGTGTCATCACCATCATCAAAGGTCCCGACATCGGGCAGAAGGCGGTGGTTGACAGGGACCTGGGACTGATTTCGGGGGAACTGCCGGACGATGTCGCCGACGACGTACTTGCCGACGCCACCGAGCTGATGGATCGTGAGCAGAGTCGTACGTTGGTGTACGGGGAGCGCTCCGTGTTTATCGAGACAGTCGCGCCGCAGCCGGTGATGTTCATCTTTGGTGCAGGTCACAACGCTCAGCCGTTGACCACAATGGCCAAGCTGATGGGATTTCGTGTCATCGTCGGCGACGCCCGCCCAATGTGGGCTACGACGGACCGGTTCCCCGATGCCGATGAAGTCATCGTTGGTTGGCCCGACGTGGTGTTCGAGAAGTTCGAGCTGGATCGGCGTTCTTATGTGATCCTCCTGAGCCACGACGCCCGATTCGAGGACCCGGTGTTTTCGGAGGTTCACGGAAAGAACGTTCGTTACCTCGGCGCAATGGGAAGCCGTCGCACCCACGGTATGCGGCTCGACCGTTTGCGCGCCGAGGGTTGGTCCGACGAGGAGCTTGCGTTTATCAAAGGTCCGGTCGGTCTCGACATCGGTGCCGAGTCACCGGCCGAGATCGCCGTTTCGATTCTTGGTGAGGTTGTTCAGGTGCGTTACGGCGCCGGAACCGGAATGTCACTTCACGGCCAAACCAGCCGTATCCACAAACAACGCCCCGAAGACCCTGGTTTCTAGCGTTAACCGGTCCCGTATACGGTGTGTGGAAGCGCCAGAGTCCAGTGAGGTCTAGATTCCTAGCGCGGCGAGGGTCGGGGTCAGGATTGCCTTGGGGTCGATCGCGGTTGGGAGTTCGCCATGGAGTCGACCGGGTTGCGACTCGATTCTTGTCTTGATGAACGCGTCGGCTACTGGCTCGGTGGCGTGTTGCTCGAGGAGCGATGCTGCCATGACGGTACCCATGCCGTTCACGATCGTGCGGGCGCGTCGTTCGAGCTGGTCGGGGTCGGCGATCGCTCCCCGCAGATCATCGACGGCACTACGCACAACGCCGCTGTTGGTGCGTTCGGCGACTTCGGTGAAGAACGCATCGAACGCCTCGGGGGTTTTGTAGAGAACCCTGAGCACGTCGAGGGCAATGACGTTGCCGCTGCCTTCCCAGATCGCGTTCACCGGAGCCTCGCGGTAGAGGCGGGGGAGGATGTTCTCCTCGACATACCCGCCACCCCCGAAACACTCCATTGCTTCGCGGATCACAGGTGTGCCGTTTTTGGTCACCCAGTACTTCGCCACCGGGGTGAGGAGCCGTTTCATCTGGGCGTCGTGGTTGTCGCCCTCGGCCAGGTCGAACGCGGTCGCTGCCCGGCACATCATCACGGTGGCTGCCTGGACGTCGAGTTCGAGATCGGCAAGTACAACGGTCATCAGGGGTTGGTCGACGAGGACCTTGCCGAAGGCCTCACGTTTGCTGGTGTGCCACAGGGCCTGGGTGACGGCTTGGCGCATCGTTGCCGCCGACCCTGTCACACAGTCGAGCCGTGTTGCCGCGACCATCTCAATGATCGTGGATACACCGCGGCCCTCCTCGCCGACCATTTCACCCCAGGTCTGGTCGAACTCGACCTCCGAGGACGCGTTAGAGCGGTTGCCGAGCTTGTCCTTGAGACGCTGGATGTTGAAGGTGTTGCGGGTACCGTCGGGCATCCACCGGGGTACAAGGAAACAGGTCAGCCCACCGGGTGCCTGGGCGAGGGCGAGGAATGCGTCACACATCGGTGCGGACACGAACCACTTGTGGCCGGTGAGGACGTATTCGTTGCCCGGGCCGGGAGTGCCGATCGGAGTGGCGGAGGTGGTGTTGGAACGGACATCGGACCCACCCTGTTTCTCGGTCATGGCCATCCCCATCAGGACGCCACGTTTGTCCTCCTTGGGTGCATAGGTGGGGTCGTAGCTGCGCGAGAACAGTTTGTCCTCCCACTCGGCTGCGACATCGGGTTGTTTGCGCAGCGATGCGGTCACGGCGTACGTCATCGCCATGGGGCAGCCGTGTCCCTGTTCGATCTGACTGGTGAGGTTGGTGCCCGCGGCTCGGATGAGGTGGCTTCCTGTGGGGGCATCGGTCTCGTAGGGGAGTGACGCATGGCCGGCTTCGACGGCGATGTCCATGAGTCGGTGCCACGATGGGTGGAACTTCACTTCGTCGATGCGGTGACCGGTGCGATCGTGAGTGTGGAGCACCGGCTCGTTGACGTTCGCCTGAAAACCGAACTCGTAGTACTCCGCCGAGCCCGCGATTTCGCCAAGCTTGATCAGGTGTTTGTGGTCAACGTCGGGGATGTAGTGCTCGATGGTGCTCGACAGGATGGGGTCGGTTTCGTAGAGGTTGTAGTCGACAAGATCCGGTGGTTGATTGGTGACCTCGTGAGTGGATGGCATGGCAGGCTCCCGTCGGTCCCTGGTTGTGCGGTTCTCGTGCATCGCCTACGTTACGTCTGTGTGTCACAGAACTCAAGACCGTAACACGACTGCGTCTGCGCTCCGCTCCATCGTCAAGGGAGCGAGCCGATGACCCTCGCCCCTCGCCTCGCCGAGTTTGGGGTGGACCGGCCGCTGTCGGCGCGCTCGTTGATTCTCAGCAGCCTGATGGGCCTGTACCCGTCCCAGGTGCCAGTGCGCACCCTCGTTACGTTGACCGGACTATTTGGCATTGAGGAGGGGACGACTCGGGTTGCGCTTTCGCGGATGGTGATTGCGGCGGAACTTACCAAGGAGGGTGCGACATACGGGCTGTCTGGTCCGATTCTGGATCGACTTTCGAGCCAGGATCTCGGTCGATCGGGCATCGTCGGTAAGTGGGATGGCAAATGGTGGGGTGTCGTCATCACCGCCGATTGTCGCCAGCGATCTGAGCGGGACGAATTCCGCACCATGATGGCCAATCTACGTTTCGTCGAGCTTCGAGACGGCGTGTGGGGTCGACCAACGAATCTTGTCGCTCCCGAATCTCATGGCCACTTCACGGTCTGGCGCGCTGAGCTTGTCACCGAAGACCCGATTGCCTTGGCGTGTCGCCTGTGGAACCTCCCAGGCTGGGTGGACAATGCTCGATCGCTTTGCGATGCAATGGGGGCAAAGCCCGACTCTGTTTCAGTGGACGACGCCGCCGAACTGCGCGACAGGTTCATGCTGAGCGCCGCTATCAACCGCCACCTCCGGGCCGACCCATTGCTCCCCGCCGCATTGCTACCAGAGGACTGGCCAGGCGAAGCACTGCGCGCCGAGTTCGAGTGTTTCTACACCGACTTCACCACCACAATCCGAACGTACCTCGGCGTACCGGCCTGACTCCGATTCGATCAGTTGGGCTCCCGCGCATGCCGTTGCTATTGGTTACCAGGTTGTTGAAAGAATAGGTCCGCGAGACGCCACACCCCCGAGCTGGGGTTTTCCCCTGCGGGGGAGCCGTCGCCCAGGTGCCTGTTGTCGAGTTCCCTGGCGCGCCGTTTGGCGGTGTCGTAGTTCTCCTCCAACATGCTCCAAGCTGTCTCGGGAATGGCCTTCCCCGCACCAATCCGTGTCCAGCAGCCCGACGTTGGACCTCTCTTCTCTCTACATGTCTCGTTATGGACTCCTCGTGCAGGACGAGCCACAACTCGAAGCAAGGGTTCGACACGGCTGTTTCTGCTCCCATGGCGCGCGCCTCATGTATGGCTCGTTCCACGTCCACGTGGTCGTCAACATCGAACACGCACCAGATCTCGTCGAAATCGATATCGGATTTCCGTCTCGGTTTCCTCCTGACGTCATCGCGGGCGTTCTTGACGAGCGTCATCGGCGCGGAGCCACTCGATCCAAACGAGATCTGGACATCTTTGTTCAGGCTGGCCAGACGTCCGAAATACTCCTTTTCAGTTACCTCCCCCTCAAGGTGGACCCGGATTATCCGTCGTGGCGTGCGAACGCCGATCCGCCGATTCGGGCGTCTGCCGGTGGGTTTCTTCATGGTTCCGCGAAGTCGACTGCCCGTTCGAATTCGCTGGGATCGAGGATGGGTATCCCGCCGTAGCGGCCCTGCAGGTAGCGGCGCTCAAGCGCTTCGTCCTTCCGCGGTCGGAAGTCCGCGAGGGGATACAACCGAGTCGCGCCGTCGAGGTCCTTCTCAGTAAACCAAATCTGGTCGCGACCGAGCGCTCGATCCTCGCCGTCCCCGAGCACGGTGACGTCGTGCGCGTTGAAAATCAGTTGGGCGCAATGCTTGTTGGTCGACTTGCTCTGGAATAGCTCGATCAATCGTCGTACGAGGTGAGGGTGAAGACTCGTGCCGAGTTCGTCCGCCAGCAACACCTCCCCTCGATCTAGTGCAGTGAGTACGGGGCCGACGAGCCCCACCCAAACCAACGTACCCTCAGATTCATCTTCCGGCTCGAAATCGACTTCACCCCTCTCACCCTGATGCGTGAGGCGTACGAATTCACCCACCATGAAGTGCCAGTCGTCGGCGGCCTCAGGGTCGCCGTCGATGCCATTGAGGATGCGAAGCGCGCGCTCGAGTCGGTCCCGCGCCTCAGGATCGAGATCGAGTTCGGCTGTTGCAACTTTCGCATCCGTTATCCCCAGATCCGCTGCGCGGAGGAGTGCGAGAACTCTTGCTCGACTGGCAGGGTCGGCCATCAAGTCCGCGGTGTGCGCTGCGCGAATGCCTCGGCTCGACATCTCTGCGAGGCGCAAGTTGTCCGAGAACCATTCGAAGAGAGGTGTCAACGTGTCGTCTTCTGCGGCACCACCGACGGACAACAGCAACGCATTATGGCGAAGCAGCCGTTCGAGAAGTCGTCCGTCAGATCTAAAGGAGGACCCGAGTCGAATCTCATCGCGATCGCGGTGGAAGATGAGCGCTTGGCGTCCATGCGGCGCGTGATACGCGTATTCGGAGATCACGCTTTCGTCATCGACCTCGAACCCGTACTGCCAGTGAACACCGTCGAGAACGAGATCGATTCGGAACTCCGATGGTTCTGTCCTGGAGCGTTTGTCCAGAAGAAACGGTCGACGAACCACTCCCGTCGTGCGGTCACCGCGACGGAACGACCCGACCACAAGGCCACGCATATCGGCGATAGCGTGCAGCAGTTTCGACTTTCCCGACGCGTTAGCCCCGAACACGCCGGCAGCAGGAAGAACTGCAATCGGGGTGCTCATGCCGGCCGCAGCCACGTCGCGCGATACGTCACCCGTCGATAGTCGCGTGGCTAACAAAGACAGTTCGACATTGTCACGATATGACCGAACGTTTCGGGCACTAAAAGAAAGCAGCGCACTCGACAAGTCGGACATTCCTAGATAATCCATCTCGACCGCGTCATCACGAGAATTCTCCGATATTCATCTCTAAAGTGTCTTCGTCACGCCATTATATAATCTTTAGTGAGATAAAGTCACGAGAAACGGAATTAAAAGCTCTAATTGTCCCACTGAATGCGCGAATCCTACATTCGCCGACAGATCCACGCACGAGGGTCGACCGTCTCGGTCTGTTAGACGGTGTTGCCAACATTGGGGAGTGGTGACGCGCAAAACCCGACCGCTCACCGTCCAGAGAGGAGCCGGGTTCACTTCCTCGGGCTACCGCCCTCGGCTCTCACAGTGTCGTCTCATATCGCACAAATTTCAAGGGAAACCTTCCTCCCCGCGAGGAAAATCAGGATCGCGGCATCGTTCTCGCGGTTCCGGTGCGATCGACGCAGTTGTAGTCGACCGAGAACCCCTATTCGTTGACGCCAGACCCGCATGTGTTTTCAGGTGGGTTATGTTCGGGTAGATGGTGCTGTCTCTTGTCGCGTGGCCGTTGGCGCCTGCCATGATTTTGATAGACCGACTGTTACGATCGGTCGCGTGACGGACGTTGTACCTCATATCGGGACTCTTCGTGAAAAGCCACTGCACGCCTCGCTAAAGCGCTGGTATGGGCAGCCTGGTGACCGTTTCGAAGTTCCCGTTGATGGGTTTGTTATCGACATTGTGCGCGGCGATCTGCTGATCGAGATTCAGACACGTGGATTCTCCGCTATGAAACGGAAGGTCACGACCCTGCTCGACTTGGGGCACCGTGTCCTCATCATCCACCCGATCGCAATCGACAAATGGATCGTCAAGATCGATGCCGACGGCGAGATTCTCAGCAGACGGCGTTCACCAAAACACGGCAGCCCAATCGACATATTCGCTGAACTGGTGAGTTTCCCCGGCTTGCTTGCCCACCCTCACCTGCGAATCGAGCTGGTTATGGTCAATGAGGAGGAGTACCGGTCATACACACCCGGCCAGGCGTGGCGGCGCAAGGGCTGGAGTGTTGTCGAACGTCGACTGATCGAAGTTGTGGACACTGTTGCGATCAACAACGTGGATGACCTCGCCGCGTTGCTGCCTCCAGGGTTGCCCGATCCGTTCACGACTGCGGACCTCGCCGCGAGCCTGGGTCGACCGCGGCGCATCGCCCAGCAAATGGCCTACTGCCTGCGAGGCGCCGAAGCGATCGTGCAAGTCGGCAAGAGGGGTAACACAGTGGAGTACCGGCTCGCGCAGAACATGGGTGTTGGCTAGGCCCGCGGTATCAGATCAGATCGGGAACTCGACCCTGGTGAGCAGTTCCTCTGGGGGGACCACCTGAGGGTCGTTGAGATACACCTCTAGCGGTGGTCCGGTAAACTCGTGACCATTCTCGGAGACCCAGCCCGTGAGCGTGTGGTAGGCGGGTGCGATCTCTTCGTACGGTCCGTGATGGACAGTGGTTGCCATCGTGCCGCCTTCGAGCTGGCGCGCGTATACCTCGGAGTCGCCGGTGAAGGTGCCGTTGATCGGCAGACAGATCTCGATGTCGCCTTCGCTCGCTTCGTCGATCACATCGTGGTAGACAATCAAAGGAGCACCCGCTGACGGAACACCTTCCCGACTAATAGCGTGCACGAGCGACCCGAATCCGGCGCCGATGTCGTTTCCGATCTTGCTGAGGTTGGTCCGTATTTTGATCGCAGCCACCAACTGTGACTCTCTTTCGGCAATCTCGACGTCGTAGGGCATGATCCCGTCCTTCCGTTTCATGAGCGATTCGAGGTACGCAAGCATCCGCTCCTGATTTGCCAGCCGCCCAGCCAGCCGTTCGCGGTGTACCACGAGTTGCTTGTGGGCCAGCTCGGGGTCGTCGGTCTCCAGAATCGTTCGGATCTCATCGAGTGGCATGTCAACCGAGCGCAGGATTCTCACAGCCTCCGCCCGATTCGCCTGCCCGGGCTTCTAATAGCGATAGCCGGTAGACGGATCGACGTGGGCGGGGGATAACAGGCCGCTCTCGTCGTTCAGCCGCAGCGCCCTTATGGACAGCCGCGACATCTTCGAGAACTGCCCGATGGGGATCAGGTTCATTGCTCGTACCTCCTGTCTCGCCCATTGTCGGGTCTTTCCCTACGAGAGAGTCAAGCGACTTCTGGCCGCCGTGTCAGCATTTGGAGATGCGATCGAACCTTGACGAACCAGGCGTGGCTCCAAGTTGTGTGCTGGGCAGCAGACCTCGTTGCTTGGTTCCAACTGCTCTGTCTCACCGGACCGTTGGCTCGGGCGAAACCGAAACGGCTCCGCTGGCAACTCTGGCACGCACCCGCCCGCATCATCTCAACCGCCCGAGTCGATATCGTGCGCATCCTCGACGCCTGGCCCCCCGCCAGAGAGATCCTCGCCGCCTACCGAAACATCGCCGCGCTCACCTGAACCTGAGATTCCATACTTTGTCCGCGTCGTCGCCGTCGCGCGTTGGATTCTCGGTGCCGAGGCGAACATTCAGGTACCTCCAAATCTGACGGAAGACTTCTCTGTGTATCTCAACGCAGGCATCAACGACTGGGGAGGCGTCAGCCCGGTCACGATCGACTGGGTCAATCCAGAGGCGCCCTGGCCGCACCTCGACATGCTTGAACACGTCACCGCGTCACACGGGTTCGAGCTGCGACCCCGCCTCCCTGTCTACCCGGAGTTCCTCACCGACGAGTGGATCGATCCGGTCCTTCTCTCAGCCGCCGTCGATCGGGCAACGCTGGACGGCTACGCTGCGATCCCCCAACCAGCCCCAACACCATGAGCACGGTCACGTTTCTGCAGATCCGGCCAGCCGAAGAAGTCAGCGAAATCTGGGCTTCGACGCGCTGGCGTACGTGCTTGAGGCATCAGACATCAAATCGCTCAGGAAGGGTGCCGTTCCAGGTTGGCGGATCACCATCGTCTACACAGGTGCCTCGATGGACGTGCACGACGCAGTGGCGTTCACGCGTGCTGCGTTTCTCAGGGCGCCTCGGTCCCAGGTTCGAGATGCAGTTGCTCTGGCAGCCCTGCCGGGCCTTGGATGCTCGGTCTCAACATTCGTTGACACCGTGGAAGACGCGCTCGTTGCGGTGTCGGACGGTGCCACCGATCTCCTGCTCCGTGACTGGGACACCGAGCGGATCGGCGAGTTGCGAGACGCCCTGGCTTTCGGGCAACTCGTCGAGCGCAGTGCGTTCCCTCCGGGTATCGAGTACGACGAAGCGTCCCAGGTGCTTGAGCCAGGCGCGTTCTCAGCGTACCTGAATCAGATCGACGGCTGTGGAAGCGAGGCCGCGAGACGATTGGGCGCCAGGAAGGGACGTGGCTACGCCGGAAGCCGAGACACGGATCTCGGCCGGCTGGCTCGACGAGGCGTGGAGAGTCGCAGAGCGCGCTACGGTCGAAGACGCCTCACACGAGATTGCAGAGATCCTTGCGGCCGCGCTCGCTCGTCAAGCTCCGACGCGGGACGACGTTGAGATCCTGTTCCGAGCCCACGGAGCGGATGTCGAAGCGATCTCGGATGTCGCAGACACCCTTCGCAGGGATATCGTCGGCGACGACGTCACGTTCGTCGTCAACCGCAACATCAACTACACGAACCAGTGCTACTTCAAGTGCGGGTTCTGCGCCTTCTCCAAAGGGCCCCGCTCCCTCAACCTTCGCGGCAAGCCGTATCTGATGTCTATCGACGAGATCGTCGAGCGTTTGGGAATGTCAACTTGATTTGGCCCCACCTGTCGGTTGTGTGGTGACGGTGGGTGGTCATTTCGGGGTGCCGGTTTGGGTGGTGCGGAGCCGGTAGGAGTCGGTGCCGGTTTCGATTATGTGGGCTTTGAAGGTGAGCCGGTCGATGATTGCGGAGCAGAGGCGGGGGTCGGTGAACGTGGCGGCCCATTGTGAGAATGGTGCGTTGGTGGCTACTGCTA
>JADFQA010000045.1 GCA_022562055.1 Acidobacteriota bacterium
TCATCAAGCCCAACGGGTATTCCCCGCTCGTCCATGTGGGGTGTGTCAAAGAAGATTGGTTCGAAATCCGAACCACTCGAACCCGTCACGGTGCCAGCACCCACCGTATTACGGGGTTTGTCCGTTGCTGCTAACTGGGCGTAACTCATACCTGTAATCTATCGAACACTTGTTCGATTGTCAACCCCAAAACCCAACATTTCTTGGGATCCCGGAAGATTTCTTCCATCCACGACAGCTACACCGGAATGAAGCCCTAAAACAGGCAGAACGGGTGACCAGCCGGGTCCAACATCACCCAGTCAGCCTCTTCGACGGTGATCTTGCACCCCAGCAGCCGCTAGTAGAAGGCTGCGAGTCCCCGCGGATCGGGTGAGCCGAGTACGGCGGCAGATAGTTGTAGACGCGGTTGTGTCATCGCCGAAAGACTCACCTTCTGACGTAGCTCATCACGGTGCAGGACCCTATGGAACTTTTCTGGCATGGGTGTCCTCGTCCGCGGATCGAATTCGTAAGTAGGGTAAGTGCGGGAACAGCCCGCAAAAAGGCGAGGAGCAATATCATGAGCCAGTACCTGTTGTCGATGCACACGGGCGAGGCCCCACCTACACCCCCGGAGCCGATGTCGCCCGAGGTGATGGAAGAGTTCATGGGGAGGGTCAACAAGCTGGAAGCCGACATGAAGTCGAGCGGCGCATTCGTTTTCACCGGTGCGCTTCATGGTCCGGATGCGACGACTGTTGTTCGTAGGACCGATGGCGAACTCGTAATGACCGATGGCCCGTACGTCGAGGCGAAGGAACATATCGGTGGGTTCTACGTCATCAACGCGGATGACCTCGACGCGGCCCTGGCATGGGCTGGCAAGGTTGTGGACGCCATCGGGCACGCGATCGAAGTCCGCCCGTTCCGCGACCACTGAGCGCCTGAAGCCTTGACCCGTGTCGTCGCCGCGCGTCGGGAGGTGCCCGATGTCGAGCGCGTGTTCCGTGAGGTATACGGCCAGGCGGTGGCGACATTGGTCCGAGTCTTCGGCGACATAACGCTCGCAGAAGACGCAGTCCAGGATGCGTTCGTCGTGGCTAGCGTTCGCTGGCCCAATGACGGTGCGCCGCCGAATCCGGCCGGGTGGATCGTCACAACCGCACGTAACCGCGCAATCGACGTCCGACGCCGCTCGGCGCGAGGCCAAGAACTGTACGAGCAGCTTGGAAGGCAAGCCGATACGTCACCTGCGCCCGCAGCTGACGACCAGGGAGAAGATGGACCCGTGAATGACGACCAACTCAGCCTGATCTTCACGTGCTGCCATCCTGCGTTACGAAAAGAACACCAGGTGGCGTTGACCTTGCGACTCTTGGGAGGGTTAAGCGTCGCGGAGGTTGCCCGCTCGTTCCTGGTGACCGAGTCGGCAATGGCGAAGCGGCTTGTGCGGGCGAAATACAAGATCAAGGTTGCCAAGATCCCGTATCGGGTGCCCGCAGACGCCGACCTGCCCGACCGGCTCCGGGCGGTGCTTTCAGTGATGTACCTCATCTACAACACCGGCGCCGACAACCCGGAAAGGGCCGCGCTGCGCAACGAAGCGATTCGTCTTGGCCGAGCCCTGGTTGAGTTGATGCCCGATGAGCCGGAAGCGGCCGGTCTGCTTGGCTTGATGTTGCTCAACGAGTCTCGGCTGCCTGCCCGTACCATCGGAGGCACCCTCGTGCTGCTCGCCGACCAGGACCGCACCAAGTGGGACCGTGGAATGATCGAGGAGGGGCACACCATCGTGCGTGCCTGCGTCCGACGCTCTCGCCCAGGGGCGTACCAGCTCCAAGCATCAATCCAAGCGGTCCATTGCGACGCTGCCTCGTTCGACGAGACTGACTGGTTTCAAATCGCGACCCTCTATGACCACCTGTACTCGCTGATGCCGACACCGGTCGTGGCACTTAACCGAGCGATCGTCATTGGCGAGACGGAGGGGCCCGATGCTGCGCTAGATGCTCTCGACGCGGTCGCCCCCGACCTCGATAGCTACCACCTGATGCACTCCGCCCGCGGAACACTGCTGCGTCGACTCGGCCGCCGAGACGCCGCAAGAGTCGCTTTCGAACGGGCATCTCAGCTCGCAACGACCGGTGCTGATCAGCGGTTCCTTGCGCTCCAGATCGCAGAGTTAACCGAAGCCAACGGCTGAACAAAGAGCAGATCCTGTCACTGACGCGCGGTGGCCGAGTGATGGGCATGCGGATCGCGAGGTCTAAACCGGTCGCATTCAGACGCGCAACACGACTTTGCCATTACGGTCACTCCCGTCGATTCTGGCGAATGCGGCGGCGGGTTGCGACATTTCGAAAACCGAATCCACGACTGGCACCCACTCGGCGCCGCTGACGTGTTCGAGCAGGGCAGCGAACTCGCGTGGGCTGCCCATTGAGGATCCTACGATCCTCCGTTGTCCAACAAAGAGATCCCGCACCACGACCTCGGCAAGATTACGTACAGTCCTGCCGATCGAGACAAGTGTTCCTCCCGGCGAGACGCTCTTCACCAACGCTGGCCAGCTCGCACCTGATGAGTCGAGAACAACATCGAACTGGCCGAGTTCACTAAGAGACTCCTCCCAGTCTTCCTGTCTCACGACGCCTGAGGTCGCTCCTAGGGTTAATGCCGTTTCGAGCTTCGCTGATGACGATGTGGTAACCGAGACCTCGGCACCCACCGCGTGCGCCATCATGATCGCAAACGATGCCACACCACCTGACGCGCCGGTGACCAGGAGCCGGTCGCCCGGTGCAAGCTGCCCCTGCGTCATCAGCGCCCGCCATGCCGTGAGTGCTGCCAGTGGCAGCGCGGCTGCCTGGTTCCACGACAAGCGTTCCGGACGGCGGAATATGTTCTCCTGAGGGATCGCAATCAATTGGGCGAACGTTCCTTGTGTGACGTCACCGAGGATCTCAAACGCGCTGCTGGGGCTACGTTCATAGTCACCCCACCAAAGTGATGGCAAGATGATCACTTCGTCGCCGACTTTCCAACCGCCGACATCGGATCCGATGGCCGCTATCTCTCCAGCCCCGTCGGAACCAATGACCGCGGGGGAAGCTCGTGTTGCACGATCGGCGATGCTCATTACGTCATGACGGTTCAGAGCGGCCGCGACGAGCTCGACAACAACCCATCCGGGACGGACGATTGGGTCGGGCCAGTCCAGCCAGCTCAGTGGTGGTTGTATCGGGTCTTGGCTGACGACAATCGCCTTCATCGGAACTCCTCTGGGCTGACAGCCCCACCCGGTCCGCCCTAAACACGCTGCGCATCCAGGATAGCTAGGGGGCGGGGGTCCAACCGCGGCTACGCATTCGAACGCTGTTTCGTGCGATACTTGCTAATCGTGAAGGACCATCCCGAAAAGCCGATCTTCGGACCTGAGGACGCGACGCGTAGTCCGGTGTATCCGCCGGCGATCAAGCCGTGGCGCAGCATTGCCAAAGCGATCAGCTGGCGGGTGGTGGGAACGATCGACACGCTGTTGCTGTCGTGGGTCGTGATCACCTACCTCGGTCCTGCCCTTGGTCGGGTCGCCGTGTCGAGTGGTGAGACTCTCAAGACAGCGGGCTACATCGCCTCGACCGAGATCGTTACCAAGATCGTGCTCTACTTCCTCCACGAGCGGGCATGGGTACGGGCTACATGGGGCGTGAGCGTGGAAGACGGTCTCCGCCGCGATTCGCACCGCCGGACGGTTACCAAGACCGCGACGTGGCGAGCAATTGCTAGTTCAGATACTTTCTTCCTGGCGTTGATCTTCACCGGCAACGTCGGCACGGCGCTGTCCATCGGGGGGTTCGAGATCTTCACCAAGCTGTTTCTGTACTTCTTGCATGAGCGCGCGTGGGTCCGGATCCCGTTCGGGATTGAAGCTCGGAACTGAGTTCCGGCCGCTGGCGAACCGGGTGGCAATATGCTGGCCGCAAAAGCAGGGAATCTTGGGAAGGGGGACGGGGAACACGAGATGGAAACAACTCACGCGACACGTAGTCTTGTGCGCATAGTGCTTGTGGTGATAGCCACCCCGACAGTCCCCGGTGCGGACTTCACGGCGGTTGGGTCGCTGACGGAGTGGAGAACACCGTCATCGGCGCTGCGGTGGGCGACATGATGTCACCGTCGATGTCATCCCCACTAGGGCTAAACCCGCAACATCTATCCCCGGGCTGTAATCGCCGTAGGTGGCACCTGGGAGACCGAATTCGACGACGCGATTCCAAACCCGAAGGTCCCGGATGCTCTTCGATCGGGGATCCGGGTCCAAGAGACGGGGTTATGGACACTGACGACGGCGCGGAGGACGGGGCCAATTGTCGTCAAACCGTCAGTAAGGCCTGGGG
Organism: Acidobacteriota bacterium; assembly: GCA_022562055.1. Taxonomy (NCBI): domain Bacteria; kingdom Pseudomonadati; phylum Acidobacteriota; species Acidobacteriota bacterium. The sequence goes on from JADFQA010000045.1 coordinate 4,380, forward strand.
CGTCGGTTTCACCGATGAAGACGGTTCAGTTTCCGCGTCGGATGTCGTCTGGGCGAGGTTTCCTCGGCGATTTCGAGTGCTGATGCGCTTGCCTAGTTGGTGTGTGGCGGCTGGGCGAGGGGGGCAGGTGCACCATCGGCCAGCTCAGGCGTCGCGGGAGAGGATCGGGAGATCATTGTCACAGCAACGAGAGATGCCCATACGAGCGACGCCATCGAAAGATGACCGGCGACGAGAGCGCTTGAACCGACCCGAGTGAACACGTGGGCGGCGCCGAGGCCGACATTGAGGGCGTACGCGCCCGCCGCGCCATATATCAGAAGGCGTTCCGCGCTGGGCCGCTGCCTTTTGGTTACGGCGAAGGCGAGATAACCCAGATAGAAGAGACCGACGCCTGCCACGACGCGATGCACGTAGTGAACGGCTACGAATCGGTTCGACAGATTCGGCAACAGTGTGTTGCCGACCAGCGGCCATCCGCTTATGTAGAGGTCATGCACATACGAGCCCAGGAGGAGCAATGCCAGGGATCCTATCGCCGCGACGCCCAACAGCCTGGTCCAACCCCGATCATTGCCCCGGGGCGGAAGATCCTGAGCCGCAGCAGGTCTGGTGGCCACCACGACCATAGTGAGGAGAGCTACCACCGCCATAGAGATAGCCAGATGTACGGACACTAAGTCTGCGTCGAGCTGCCCCTTCACCACGAGGCGCCCGACCCAAGCCTGAACACCTATCGTGGCGACAGCCGCGGCTGCGGGCATGACGACGCGGCGTTGGCCGCGGTGGTTCCGCCAGGCCGTGAGGGCGGTGCCGATAGCCAGTATCCCGACAAGACCGGCTGTCCAGCGGTGCGTCCACTCGATGATCATGTGGTACTCGGCACGTGGAATCCAACCACCAAGGAGTCCGTCTTCACACAGTGGCCACCTGTCTTTGCACCCGTACCCGCTCCCGCTACCGCGCGTGAACCCGCCAATCGCAACCAGGACCAGGGTGGCCACCAGCGATATTCTGGCCAGGCGTCGAGTTGACAGCATGCGGGCGAGTCTACGCACTTGTCTGAATCTCAGTGATCGGCGGTACCGTGAGCATTCTCGGGATGCAGACGACCCGGCGCGGGATGGTTACGGTTGTGCGAGTCGCCGAAAGATTCCTGAGTTCAGGAATGAGCAGTTCCAGCTGTCTCCTGTCGGTAGCACCGTCTCGTCTTCTGGTTGCAGTGGACCATGAGGTTGGGCCCGGCACCCTTGCTCACGTCGTTCGTCGGCACTCGTCACGGTGTGTCCCGCCAGGGACGATACTGGTCGGATGGAACGCAATGTCCTCGGAGCTGAATTGGAGTCGTGCGGAGTGGACCCAGTGACCGGCTTCTACCGAGATGGGGCGTGCCGCACGGGACCTCAAGATCGGGGTAGCCACACCATCTGCGCCGTCATGACGCGCGAGTTTCTTGAGCATCAGCGGGACATCGGCAACGATCTATCGACACCGATGCCGCAGTTTCACTTTCCGGGTCTCGTGCCCGGCGATCGTTGGTGTGTGACCGCGGTGAACTGGTTGCGGGCGCATCAAGACGGTTGTGCAGCTCCAGTCGTCATGGCATCCACTCACGAACGCGCTCTCGAAAGAGTGCCGCTGGACGTCCTGCAAACGCACGCTGTCGATGTGCCTTCCGACCCCGGTTCGCTCGGTCTCTGACCGACTGCGAGACAAGGGGGGCCCGGTGGGAATCTGTCGGGTCTCGGCAGGTGTGTCAGTATGCATCGGGTCGTGCACGAAATACTTGATAACGGCCCATCCGAGCGCTCTCCATCGACCACCGTGATGACGTGTACCGCGCTTGCTTACCCATTACTAGTATCGACGTGTGATACGAAAAGCTGCTGTGGATCAACAAGTTTGTAGAGCAGACCTAGAGTCCTTCGTGCGTCCTCGTCATCGGGGGATCTTGATCACCTATAAGCAGAACGGCACCCTGCAATCGTCGCCCGTTACGATCGGTCTCGATACCGAGGGCAGGATCGTGATTTCATCCTATCCCGAGCGCGCCAAGTGCAAGAACTTGCAACGAGATCCCCGAGCGACGGTCACCGTACTATCGGACGAATTCGACGGTGAGTGGGTTCATGTGGATGGGACTGCTGAAGTGATCGAGATGCCCGGCGCTGTGGAGCCTCTCGTGGAGTACTTTCGGGTCATCTCGGGCGAGCATCCCGACTGGGACGAATACCGCCAGGCGATGATCGATCAGGGGAAGGTGTTGATCCGCATCACGGTCGACGCCTGGGGGCCGATCAGCAAGGGCGGGTTCCCCCACCGGCTTGTTCAATGATCGTGCTCACGCGGTCACTTTTACCGCAAGGTCCCAGCAACGACCGGTTTCCATATTGCGCAAGCTGCTTCGAGAATGTCGGGCACTGCGACGATGTCTCCATCGAGGCCTTTTGAGGTAGCCCACTTTTCGGCGGCGCTGTGAGTGGTGAAGAAGTTCACTTGTGGACACCAGTCTTCTCGAACGTTAACGATGTCAAACCCTTCGAGGACGAACAGCTTGACGTTCGTAGCGGGCCGCCCATCGGCGAAAGCGATCTCGATATCTACGCCAGAGTATGGATCTGTTGAGCGCACTGAGCCTGTTGCTTCAAGCGCGCTGAGAATTCCGACGGCGTCCAGTGCGCACCAGGTCTGACGGGTTCGCCCGTCGATCGTGAATTCGTGGTTGCTGGGTGTGAGGGTCAGTCCGGCGATTCCGATGAGGAAGTTCCGGTCGTCGAACTCGGCCCGACCCTTGGTCCGAAACGAATCAAGGATCTCAGTCGCTCGGTTCGCCGAGATGCCAGCGCCATTTGCGAGATCTGTAGCCGCGACTGGTTCGCCGGTCTCGAACAGCAGTCGGAATCCAGCTGATCGAACCGCGGCAACGTCGGCAGGCATTTCCTCATCTCGAATCCGGGCTATCGCGTTAGATTCCGTAACCGAGCCAGTAAGGGTTCTGTCGGTGGTTGTTCGAGCGGAGCAACAGCATGAGAGACCCGCTGCCTCGGTCGAATTCATGACGGTTCCTCTCATCGGTGGCGAACGTTACTAGCGCGATCTCTAACACCACCAAGTTCAGGGTGGACGGCGCTATTCCCGGTACAGCGGTGCCGTTCGGCTCACTGAAGCGCCACGTGCTACGGAACGGATGCCTCGCAACCGGTTTCGTTTTTCAGGTGTCCAACCGTCCGCGAGTGGGTGAAGCGAGGCCAGGCCATCGCCGAGGACGCGGGGGAGCTTTCGTGTACAGGACCTGCCCTGGCGTTCTCCAGGGTGTTCCGACCCGTTCGACTGTAGTCTCTGTGGGGTGCAGCTGGGTAAATTGATCAAGCACAGCATTGATGTGGAAGGCCGAACATGCCGATCAGCAAACTTGTCACGGCGGCTGATGCTGTTTCGGTGATTAGGTCGGGCGACGTCGTTGTTACGTCTGGATACGGTGGCCACGGCGTTCCCGAAGATATCCTCGTCGCGCTCGAACAGCGGTTCCTAGGAGAGGATCAGCCCCGCGATCTGACTCTGGTTTACGCAGGTGGGCAGGGCGACGCCCGCGATCGGGGTCTCAATCATCTCGGGCACGAAGGCATGCTTGCAAGGGTCATCGGCGGTCACTACGGCTTGATGCCGAAAATCGTCAAACTGGCAATGGAAGAGAAACTCGAGGCGTACAACTTTCCCGAGGGTGTGATCGTCCAGATGTATCGGAACGTCGCGAGAGGGACTCCGCTGCTTCTGTCGAAGATTGGTCTCGGCACTTTTGTTGACCCGCGATTTGAGGGCGGCAAAGTAAATCAGTCCGCGACGGCCGATCTTGTCGAACTCATCGAGATCGACGATGAGGAATGGCTGCTTTACCGCGGGTTTCCAGTCGATGTCGCCCTGATTCGCGGCACCACTGCAGATCAAGAAGGGAATGTCACAATGGAGCGGGAGGCGCTTTCGCTGGAATCCTTGTCGCTTGCCATCGCTGCCAAGACGTCTGGTGGGTACGTCATATGCCAAGTAGAGAGGACTGCAGAGGTCGGATCGCTCGACTCGCGGGCGGTACGGATCCCCGGAGTGATGGTAGATGCGGTCGTTGTCGCGGCACCAGAGCACCATATGCAGACCTTCGGCACCATCTACAACCCCGGCATGTCGGGCGAAATACGTGTACCGATTGAGTCAGTCGAGCGGCTTCCGCTTGACTATCGCACCTTGATCGCACGCAGGGCAGCGTGTGAGCTGACAGCCGATGCCGTCGTCAATGTCGGGATCGGTCTTCCCGATCTGATCGGGCGCGTTGCGGCAGAGGAACGTATCTCGGATCTCTTGACGTTCACAGTCGATCCCGGAGTCATTGGCGGAATTCCACTTAGTGGATTTGATTTCGGGGGCGCAGTCAACCGACAGGCTGTTATTGATCACGCTGCCGCCTTCGACTTTATCGACGGGGGAGGAGTGGACATAACGTTCCTAGGAATCGCTGAGTGCGACGCCCGCGGCGACGTCAATGTCAGCCGGTTCGGCGGGAAGTTGGCTGGCTGCGGAGGGTTCATCAATCTGACCCAGCGCACTCAACGGCTTGTGTTCGTCACCCCGTTCACGAGTGGCGGTCTCGATGCAGTTATTGAGGATGGGATGCTGCACATTCGACGCGAGGGAAAGATTCATAAATTTGTTCGGGAGGTGGAGCAGGTGACTTTCAGCGCCGAGCGCGCCATTGGTCGACATCAAGAAGTGCTCTATGTTACGGAGCGCTGCGTGTTTGAGCTCTCGCCCGCCGGGTTGACTCTCACAGAAGTCGCGCCAGGCATTGATGTTGAAACGCAGATTCTTTCGATCTTGCCGTTCGACGTCATCGTCGATTCTCCGGTGGCGATGTTTGCACCACTGCTCGTTCCGGGCACACTCGGGTTGCGGGACCGGATGCTGGACGTTCGGGTCGAGGACCGGCTGACCTACGACGCGGACTCAAACACCGTCTTCATGGACTTCTCCGGGATGCACTTGCGCACCACGAGCGATGTCGACCAGATCGTGGCAGCAGTTGACAAGCTCTTGGGTCCGCTTGGACACCGCGTCCACTCAATCGTGAATTACGACCGTTTCTTGGCGGACGACAGCATTGCGGAGGGATACGCTGATGCCGTCAAGTATGTTGCAGATAAGTACTACCTGACAGTCTCGCGCCACGCAACCAGCGGGTTCACCCGCCTGAAGCTGGGGAAGCAGTTCGCTGAACGCCACATCGAGTCCGCGCTGCATGAGATGCCGCCCGCTCACCGAGATTGACACTATATGACTTCGGTCGATTCCATGTTGTCGGGCCACGAAAGAACCCGATAGTTTTCGTGCGTACTGCCGACAGGTGGTTCAATCGGCGGCTGGGTTTGACTTGTTCAACGAGCAGTGTTTTACTCATCCGCCAACAAGTCGATTGACGCATGTCACGAACGAGAGGAGCACAACATGGGTCGTTTAGCACCCGCCTCGCTCTTTTCGACGCGTCTCGACGCCATGTGTATCTGCATGCTTAGCTCTCGGGTGGCCCACCCGAGCGCACCTGCAGTGCGCTCCTAGGAACTGCCACCACCCGAGAGGGCAACTTCGGCGTTCCGTTTCAACCGACCGATACATCCGGTGAATTTGAGAGGACCACATGACTACTTCAACTATTCGACTTAATTCTGTAGATATCGACGCTGTCGGCGCGCTTGCACAGGCAATCCAAGAAGAGCCTGACAAGGCAGCAACCACCTGGAAGGCCTCCGTCACATGGGACGGTGGGTTCAACACGACGACCACGATTCGAGACTTCGAACCGTTTGCGACAGATGAGCCCGAAGAGCTTGGTGGAACTGACACTGCACCGAATCCTGTAGAACAGCTCATCGGGTCGCTCGGGGCTTGCCTGGCGATCGGCTACGCGGCGAACGCGACGGTGGCGGGGATCCGGATCGATAGTCTCCGGATCGACGTCGAAGGTGAGCTAAATCTCGAGGTTTTCCTCGGACTCAAGCCGGGTCACGCCGGATACGACACGCTGCGTGCGACCGTCCACATCGAGACCGATGCCGACGAAGCGACCGTTGCGGATCTCCACGATAAGGTCGTGAACTCGTCGCCGGTAGGCCATTCGTTGAGCAGCGCTATCGCGCTCAGCGTCGAGCTGGCATAGGTTCTCTTCGGGGTCCGAGCCGGCACCGGTTCGGACCCCGAAGCTTTCACCCATGAACACAGTCATTATCCTTGTTACCATCAACATTGGTGTTTGGTTCGCCCTGGCATGGTGTGCGGTCTTCCAAGGTGTCGACTACAGCGGTGTCGACCACAGCGGTGTCGACCACAGCCCTGACAGACGCGGTACTCTCGATCGCAAAGCAAGCACCATCGGAGACGGTACATGACCGACGATCAGCACCAATTCGGCTTCGCGACGCGATCCGTCCATGCCGGTCAGCGCCCAGATCCGGAAACCGGCGCCAGGGCAATGCCGATCTACGCCACCACGTCGTACGTCTTTGACGATGCCCGACACGCCGCAGACCTGTTCGCCCTCCAAACCTTTGGCAATATCTACACGCGTATCGGCAACCCAACATCGGCCGCGTTCGAAGAGCGCATGGCATCTCTCGAAGGAGGGATTGGCGCGTTAGCAACAGCGTCGGGGCAGGCAGCTCAACTCATTGCGATCTTGACGTTGGCACAAAACGGCGACGAGATCGTTGCATCTCAGTCGCTCTACGGTGGCACGTACACGCAGTTTGACGTCACATTGCGGCGTATGGGAATCGACGTCACATTTGTTGACATCCACGATCCGGATGCAATAGACGCGGCGATCAACGAGCGCACCAAAGCCGTGTATGCGGAAACGATAGGTAACCCCCGCACCGACGTGTTGGACATTGAACGTGTCGCCGATATCGCACACGAGCACGGTCTTCCACTCATTGTCGACAACACGTTTGCTACTCCCTATCTGTGTCGACCGTTCGAGCACGGCGCCGACGTCATCACCCACTCCGCAACGAAGTTCATCGGCGGCCACGGAGCGGCCATTGCGGGGTGCATCGTTGAGAGTGGGGAGTTTCCCTGGGACAACGGCAACTTTCCGCTGCTCACCGAACCCTCGCCTGCGTACCACGATCTCCAGTTCTGGGAGAACTTCCGCGAATACGCATACTTGATGAAGGCCCGCACTGAACTGCTGCGCGACACGGGAGCGTCGCTGTCACCGTTCAACTCGTTCCTGTTGCTGCTCGGGCTCGAGACGCTACCGCTGAGGATGAAACAGCATGTCGCCAACGCCAAGGCGGTTGCCGCGTTCTTGCGTGACCATCCCAAGGTAGCGTGGGTTGGATACCCCGTGTCCGATGGCGACCAGTGGGTCGAACAGGCAAGGAAGTACCTCCCCGAGGGGCCCGGAGCCGTGTTCGTATTCGGTCTCGTCGGCGGACTCGAGGCAGGGGTCACGTTTATTGAGCATGTAGAACTTGCTTCGCACGTCGCAAACGTCGGCGACGCTAAAACCCTGGTGATCCACCCGGCATCGACAACTCACCAGCAGATACCCGAGGAGGAGCGCACAGTGATGGGGATCGGCGACGACATGATCCGCATTTCGGTCGGCATAGAGGATGTCGATGATATTCTGTGGGACCTCGGCCGAGCACTGGAGGAAACGTGACAGTAACAACCGTCCCAGAGGCGACTGCCCAGCAACGTCTCCAGATCATCCGCGATGCTCGCTCGATCGCGCTCGTCGGTGTGTCCGCTAACCCGATCCGATCCTCAAACTTTGTCGCCGCGTACCTCGTACGCACGCCGATGACTACGTACCCCGTCAACCCAGCGTACGAAGAGGTGCTGGGGGAGAGGTGCTACCCGTCGCTGCGCGATCTCCCTGAGGTCCCAGACGTTGTCGACATATTTCGGCGTCACGACGCCATTCCTGGTGTCGTCGACGAGGCTATCGAGGTCGGTGCCAAAGTTGTCTGGTTCCAGCTCGGGATACGCCACGACGAGGCTGCGCAACATGCCCTAGACAACGGCCTCCAAGTGGTTCAAGACCGATGCCTCAAGATCGAGCACGCTCGCTGGCACGGCGGCCTTCATCTCGGCGGGTTCGACACCGGTATCATCTCAAGCAAACGGTACCGACCGATTTAGCCGTCTTGGGTCTGGTCGGCGCCGTAGAACGACTTCACGACCTCAAGAATCTCTCGGGCATCTTGCGCGTCATCGCAGGACACCCAGATTTCCGTGAGGGCCATCGCGCCAACGGTCATTGTGTACGGACCGAGGGCTTCGCCGTGAACCCTGGCATGGATACCAGAGTCCTTGAGACGTGCGGCAATGATCCACGCCTCGTACACATCGGACACCCGAGAAATGCAGACAGGGTCATTCATGGGATCATCATATCGTTCCGCCCGAGGTACATCCCCGAGACACCCATCCGGGAGGTAGTAGGTTCGCTGGCATATAGGGCTTGACCTTCGAGTGACTCTAAGGTCTATGCTCTGATTGTGCGAAAAGGAGATCGCCGTGCGAATCAGCGAAGCTGCGACAAAAGCGGGGCTTGGAGCCACCGCGATACGGTTCTACGAGAAACGCGGCGTCGTCCCCCGTCCCGGTCGGAGCGAGAATGGCTATCGCGACTACGCCGAAGAAGACGTCGCCATACTGCGCTTTGTGAGGCGCGCACGCGGTCTCGAGATTCCACTGGATGACATTCGTGAGATCGTCGAGTTACGTACCAAAGGCCAAGCACCATGCAACGTCGTGCGCGCCGCGATGCACACCGGAGCATCGGCAATCGATTCGAGGATCGAGGAACTCCAAGCTTTGCGTACCGAGCTCACCCACCTGCTTGCGCTTGCGGACGACATAGCGGACGATTGGCCGGGCGGAGATTGCGTGTGCCACATCATCGAGGGGGAATCGCCTCAACCACAACCACGACCAAAGGAGTCATCGTGACCGACCACACCACAACTGAAGTGACATTGCAGTATTTTGACGGCTGCCCAAACTGGAAAGACACCGACGCCTACCTCACCGCGCTGCACGACGAAGGCCTCGGCATAACCGTCAGTCTCGAACTTGTTGATACGCAAGAGAAAGCGGAGAGCGCCAACTTCCGCGGCTCGCCGACCGTCTTGATAAACGGTGTCGACCCATTTGCTGACCCGGATGCGCCTGTCGGGCTGTCGTGTCGCATGTATCCGTCCGACGACGGGTACGTCGGCTCGCCGACATTGGAACAGCTCAGGTCAGCCCTGGTCGCTGCACGGGTCTGATCGCGATGGTGACCAACATCGATCGGGCCGAACTACTGACGCTCATTGCGGACGGCGCTCAGATTGTCGACGTGCTACCGCTTGCCGAGTACGAAGCAGAACACATTCCCGGGGCTGTGAGCATTCCGCTGCGGCGCCTCACAGCGAATGCTTCCGAAGTGCTCAGCCGAGATAAGCCGGTCGTTGTCTACTGACACGACGGCTTGTGAGACATGTCTCCGCGAGCCGCGTGCCGGCTCGAGTATTTTGGCTTTGAATACGTGTACGACTACGTCGCAGGCAAGGCCGACTGGAAAGCTGCCGGACTTGCGCTTGAGGGTGCAGCAGAACACGGGCTGACGGTCGGCGACGCGACACGTCCCGACGTCCCAACCGCAGAGCTGCATGAGGTTCTCGATCTCGTCCGTCAGAGGGTCACCTCGGCAGGGTGGGACGAGGCCATTGTCATCGACCGCGGTCGAGTGGTGGTTGGAAGGCTGCGCGGTGCGGTGTGGGACGGCGACGGGACGGCGAGAGTCGATCAGGTAATGGAGTCCGGACCGACCACGGTCCGACCCGACGGGTCGCTGAGCGCGTTGCTTGCCAGGATGAACGACCGGGGAACACAGCTCGTTGTCGTGACCGATCCCCAGGGAGTACTCATTGGTGTGATGTTGGCGGAGGATTCCGCCCGACTCGTCGCCGGCGAATCGCCGGAACAGGTGTGGCAAGACTGCGACGGCTGCCCCGGCCGGTGGGTGGCTCGCGCTATCGACGGCTCGTAGAAATGAGCGGTCCACACGAGACTTGCAGCTCCGGCTGCGATGTGGCTCGTTGCGCGTCACAGTCACTTCTTACATAAACAGGTCTCTTGATTTCCAGGTATGAGCGGCGTCTGCGTACTGCACCCGGTGGTGTGTTGCAGGGATGACCGTGTCAGACCAGGATTCTGTCAGTGCCAGCGAAGCGGCAAGCTCGCCGATGGCTCCGGCCCACTTCGCCGAATGGCCATTGCCGCCGATAGCGCAGTAGAGCCGACCGTCGACCAACGTGTCGATGAACGGCCGACCGTGCGGGGTGCGGGCAATGACGCACCTCACGGCATGCCAGTCATCGACATCTACGGATGGAAACAACCTGCTGAATGCCTTTTGCATCGTCGGTGTCACCGCGGCGCTGTCACCCTCGCGGTACCAATGTTGAATCTCTTCGTCGTTGAGGTATCGGTCGTGGGGCGTGTTTGCGCCAAACTTCATCATCATTTTCCCGTTGGGATACATCATTGGCGGCACCATGTAGATGTCCGAGACGAGGTCTGAATCCAGTTCGTACACGAAAGTGGGCATGTCGATAAGTTCTGGATTCTTGGCGAGATTGAGTTCGACCATCAGGGCCGTCTCCGACTTGCGCCTCAGCGCAACAGGTCTTGGCAGAAACTGTGTTGTATTTGAGAACGCTCCGGTTGCAAGTACTGCCTTGCGTGCCGCAATGCGCCTACCCGACGAGATGACTACTTCGACACGGTCGGCATGCACGTCGACAGCTGTGACCTGGTCTTGAACAACGTCGGCGCCCGACGCCGCAGCTGACGAGACGAATGCGTTGACGAGCCCCCGTGGAGACATGTACCCGGACGGGGCGTCTTCGACGTAGCCGACCACCCCTGGGGAGAGGGCAAGGTACGCAAACCTGTCGGCGAGGTCGGTGTGGTCGAGGAGAAGGAGGGACTCGATGTCTTCGGAATCGCTCAGTATGCCCTCATCGAGACCGCGATCCGCGGTGAACAAAAAGCCCACCTCAGTCAGGAGAGTGTTTCCGCATTCGGTCTCGATCGCTCTTATCGCCTCAATACTCCGACGCGTGAGCTCAGTGTCGGCCGGGTCTGCATGATGTCTCCACAGCAATCTCGAGCTGTCATGCCACGCGCCAAACAAGCCGGTGTGCTGGTCGGGTTCCGCTGGCTCGGGAACTCCGATGGCAACAACGGACGCCCCTGACCGCTGTGCGTGCCACGCCGTTGGCGCACCCATGATTCCGGTGCCGATCACTGCAAGGTCGAACATCCTGTGCAGGCTAACTGGCCGACGGTGTGGCCGCATCGAAACGTCGTGTCGATATCGCAGTGCATGTATTGTCAAGCGATGGCCAGACTGTTGCTCATCAGACACGCACCCACGCCCGAGACCAGCAGCAAGCTGACCGGGCGGACGCCTGGCGTTTCGCTTGGGGATGCCGGTGTTCTTGCCGCTCAGCGGACCGCGGAAAACCTCAGCGGCCTCGCCATAAAGATGGTGTTCTCGTCGCCGTTGGAGCGCACCATGGAGACCGCCTCGATTATCGGCGACCGGCACGATCTGGCTCCCATTGTTGAAGAAGGTGTGAACGAGATCGATTTCGGGTCATGGGCCGGACGCTCGTTTGGTCAGCTTCGTCGAACCAAGTTGTGGAAAACCGTTCAAACAGTCCCCTCGCGGGCAAGATTTCCCGGTGGAGAGTCCTTCTTCGAAGCCCAACATCGCGCCGTTTCGGCCTGCGATGCGATCGCCGCCGCGGCTGGCAGGGCCACCGTGGCTGTCGTTAGTCACTCTGACGTAATTAAGCTCATCGTGTCTCACTACCTCGGCCAACCGCTTGATCTGTTCCAGCGGATCAACATCTCCACAGCATCGGTGACGGTGATCCATCTCGCGCCCGGGCAGGCGCCGTTTGTCGACGTGGTCAATTCTGACGGGGTTCTCCGTGCGTGAAATCGGACCCGCAGAGCAGTTCCGTGCAGATGCTGTCGGCCCAATCGGACATCGAGTGTTCTATCTCAGCATCGTCGCTTCAGGGATACCGCTGTGGTTTGTTGCAGAGAAGCAGCAAGTGGCGGCGTTTGCAGAACTCGGTCAGCACATGCTGGAGGCTGCTGGAGTTCACGCCGATGAGGATGCGGTCCTCCAGATCGAGCAAAGGTTGGCAGAGTCGGCGGAGCTTGGCGATGCCGAGTTCAGGATCGGTGACCTACGGCTCGGGTTGCGCGAGAACGACATGGTGTCGATCATCCTGGAGTCCGTCGAGGAGGACGACGAGGCCGTGAACTTTGTCATCGCTCCCGAGCAGCTTCAGGCTGCCGCTGCCCACGCGCTGCGTGTCGTAGCCGATGGCAGGCCCCTTTGCCCACGATGCGGGGAACCGATCGACCCCGGCGAGTACCACCGATGCCCGGCGGTGGACCCTCATCTCAACTGACACATCCACACATGGCGAGATTGTTGAGATCGTAGGAGTTCTTACCAATGCTTCGAACGGCACCCTCCTCGCACGCGACGACAATGGCAAGCTCGTCGTGTACAAACCATCGTTCGGCGCACAGCCGCTGCACGATTTTGACCATCAGACATTGGCGGCCCGCGAGATATTGACGTTCGAAGTTTCTCAAGCAATGGGTATCGAAATCATCCCGCCGACACGATTCGTCGAAGGTCCATACGGTATTGGATCCGCCCAGGTTTTCATCGACGAAGACCGGACCACCGATCAGCGCACGTTGCTTGAGGGCCCCGACGAGCGTCTCTGGCCGTTTGCGGTGCTCGATGTCGTCACCAACAACGCCGACCGCAAGCTCGGCCACCTTCTTCTCGAGGTTGACTCTGATCGCGTCTGGGGGATAGACAACGGATTGACGTTTCATCATCTTCCGAAACTCCGCACGGTCCTGTGGGGTTTTGCGGACCGTGAACTGCCAGATCATATGGTTGATTGTCTTGAGCGGCTGGAGGTAGCGATGCGGGGCGGCCTTCGGAATCGCATTGCGGCACTGCTATCCGAATCCGAGGCGGCCGCGACCGCGGCGCGAATAACATCGTTGCTGGCGCTTCGCGTGCATCCCTCTCCACCCGTAGATCGGCAACCTTTGCCATGGCCGTGGTGGTAGCGGCGAAGGTGCGGTACGCGGGGGTACCTTGGACGGAACCTGTATCGCACTAACCTCCGCTGGATGAACCGCGAAACCGACCAGGAATCGCTTCGCCGAACGCTGTGGCGGATCGTCGCTGTTATCTCTTTCTAGGGAGCTGTGTCCTACGGTGCGCTCACACATTTCGTCGCCGGCGAAATCGCCGACCCTCAGGCGACGGTGCGTGTCGGTGTGGACTACTCGACGTTCCACGCCGCGGCGCAGATCTTACGTGTCGGCGAAGCGAGCGATCTCTATGACGCGCAGGCTGTTGCCGCAATTCGCTCGAACCTGAGGGGTGAGGCGGTTCCAGCCACTGCCGCGTATGTCAATCCACCGGCCTTCGCAATGCTGCTTGTCCCGTTTGCCGGAATGCGATATGAAGTGGCGCTCGCGGTCTGGACGGTGTTGGGGCTGGTGGCGATGGGATTCTCGCTCGTGGTCCTGCGTACACCACGACCGTGGCTTGTCCTCGCTGTCGCGGCAACATCAGTGAACGGGTTTATCGGTGTCAGAATCGGTCAGGCTCAGATGTTTTGGGCCGCGCTGTTTGGTGCAATTCTGTGGCGACTGCGGGGTTCTGCGCACGTACAGGCAGGGCTGTTCGCCGCGCTGTTGTCGTTGAAACCGCAGCTCCTTGCCCCCATTGTGTTGTGGTGGCTGATTGACTGGCGCGTCTACTGGCGGGCCCTTGTCGCCACCGGAGTAGGTGCTTCGTTGCTTGCACTCTTGCCGATGGTGCTGTTCCCAGGGTCCTACGATGGCTACTTCGCCCTCCTGCGGGAGTGGTCGGCTTCTGCGTTGCAGGAGGGGATTCCGTGGGGGGCAACGCTTCCGTACGCAGTGTTTGCGGTTACGGGTCCATCTACAGCAATCGCGACCGCGGTGTTCATCATCAGCACTCTGATGTTCGTCGGCGTGATGGTTACTGCGGTGCGGCGCCGATGGAGTCAGGATGTGATGTTTGTCCTCGCGACGATCGGTGTGGCGGCCCTTGCGAACCGTTTGTTTTTGTACGACTGGATGGTGCTTGTGCCTGCGGGCGTCATCGTCGCCAAACACCTTCCACCGCGGAGTGTGCACCTGCCTGCGATGATCGCCTCTCTCATGTTGGTGTCGTTCGCCCAGTTTGCGTTTGGCGCGTCGGTGTATCGCCGGTTCGGGTTTACCTTGCAACTCGCACCTTTTGTGCTGCTCATCATCGGTGTCGTCGCCATCAGGCACATGCGCTCCTCCGACCGCGACGATCTCCTCTCCCGCGACGCTCGGTTGGGCACCGCGTGACCTCGGGTGCGGCGCGGGAGACCACTCGCACAAACCTGTGGCGCGCTATCGCCGTCATCCTCGGCTTTGGGGCGCTGCTCTACGTGGCTTCGAGCTACAGCGTTGCAGCGGACTCTCAGAACCGCATGCCATCCGGGAACATTGTCGGCATCGACTATTCAACATTTCATGCTGGGGCGACAATGTTGCGTTACGGCGACGCAGACAAGCTTTACGATCTCGACGCTATGACCGCGCTTCTCCGAGAGGTGCGTCGCGGGCCTGCGGCTCGTGTACCGTCGTTCCTCAATCCGCCCTCTTTCGCGATGGTGCTGACGCCGCTGGCACCGCTGCGTTACGAGGTTGGTTTGGCTTTGTGGACTGTGTTTGGTGTCTCCGCGTTCGCGGTAGGGCTCCGTGCCATCGGGACGTCGCGACCCGCGTTCGTGCTCGGTGCAGTGCTGGTGTCGGTACCGGGGTTTCTCGGCGTGACGCTCGGTCAGGGCCAATTCTTTTGGGCTGCGCTCTACGCGGGTGTCTTGTCGCGGCTGCGGGCGGG
>JADFQA010000046.1 GCA_022562055.1 Acidobacteriota bacterium
GCCCTCTCCAAGCTGGCTGTCAGCAACGACACGCCGGCGAGGAGAGGAGCCCTCCCTGATGTTGACACAGGAGGAAGACGTGGAGATTCATGCATTGAAGAAGAGGGGTTGGTCGGTCTCTGAGATCAGTGGCGGATCATCACCATGAACTTGACCACCCAAGGTCGAACTTGACCACCCATTGTGCGTGGGCAACTTCGTGGTTTCGTGGGCAAGTTCGCCGCCGAGCCTCCAAGACCAACCGCCCTTCATTCCATCCTTTGACGACACAATGAGTCCCTCCCGGCGCAGTTCGTCACGGGCACGACGGGCGGTATGCTCCGACACTCCCTCCGCCTTCACGAGACGCACGAGGGCGGGCCACCGTTCGTCCGATTGAGTCAAGGCGGTGAGGAGGACTTCACGGGCGATGTCCCGCTCGGGCCGGTCGGTGTCGGGTTCGGGGGGGCTGAGGAGGTCACTTGCCTGCCGGAGCGGTTCGAATCTAGGCCGCGGCAGGGGCGCAGCCGAGAAGGGATTTGCCGTGGATAGTCGATCTAGAACTGTTGTCGTTTCGATTGCTGTCGCGGGCATGTTGCTCTCGGTATTTTCTGTAGCTTCATTCGCCGGTGTCCTGCCGCCGGGTGGGACGTTCACCGACGATGACGGGAATATCCACGAAGGTAATATCGAGGCGATCGCTGCAGCCGGTATTACTAAGGGGTGTAATCCGCCCGTCAACGACTTGTACTGCCCTGGTTCGTCTGTGACCCGCGGACAGATGGCAGCATTCCTGGGTCGGGCCCTCGATCTACCCGCCACCGGCGCCGATTTCTTCATCGATGACGACGGTTCGGTGTTCGAGAACGATATCAACCGCCTGGCGGAGGCCGGGATCACCAAGGGCTGCAATCCGCCCGACAACGATAAGTTCTGTCCCGATTCGAAGGTGACCCGCGAGGTGATGGCGGCCTTCCTCGTCCGGGCGTTCGATTATGACGATGACGGCGGGGCTGGCCTTTTCAACGATACTGCCGGTTCGATCTTTGCCCACGACATTGACAAACTCGCGACTGCCGGAGTCACGAAAGGATGCAACCCGCCGGACAACACTGAGTTTTGCCCAACGGATCTCGTCAAACGTGATCAGATGGCGTCCTTCCTCGCAAGAGCGCTCGGCTTATCCCCGATCATGCCGCCTGCGGCGACCATCTGCGCTGCACAAACCGCCATCCCAGAAACCGAATGCGAATCCCTGGTCACCCTCTATGACGCGACCGGTGGGGACCAGTGGACCCAGCGGACCGGCTGGCTAACCGACCCGGACCCCTGTACCTGGTACGGCGTCACATGTTCAGCAGGTTCTGTAGTAACCGGCCTGGTCCGCATCGGTAATCAGTTGTCGGGTTCGATCCCGGCTGAGCTGGGGAACCTCACCAACCTCGAGTTCCTGTTCCTCGGCGGCAATCAGTTGTCGGGGTCAATACCGGCTGAGTTGGGGAACCTCACCAACCTCGATTTCCTGGACCTCTGCGGTAATCAGTTGTCGGGTGCTGTGCCTGTCACTCTGCTACAACTCGACGGCACCTTGCAGTCTCTGTCCCTCTTCGGGCAGACAGGGTGTCTCACGGCCTCCACTTCGGAACTCAGCGCCTGGCTTGCGTCGCACGATCCCTTTTGGAACGACGGGTGCTGAACCCGTCCGGGTTTATCGGAGACTGTGGTCTCCACAATTCCCAGGGCGAACCAAAAACCCGACGGCGTCTGGGCCCGCATCTGCCAACGGCTCCTCGCTCTCACCGCTGCCATCTGGCACAACGAAACCACCAACCAACCCGGCCCCGCCCGCTCCCTCATCGCCTACGACCACTGACCCCTTGGAACTAATCATCTAGACGCGCTGAGCGTCGCGCATGGAGTCAGGCCGTGCTGGAGAAGCTCGACGCGCTGATGAAACCGCGCCCGAGAGATGTCGTAGAGATCTCTGCGCCGGTTCGGAGTATCGGAACATTGGGTTGGTGGACGGGTTGCACCGAAGGCGTTGAACGGTTGCGGTTCCTGCTGAGGTCGGCTCGTGATGGATCGCCGCGACGCCCTCGATCACTTCTACGCCTTGCTGGCTGATCTCGAGCACCGCTGTGGCGGAAGACGGACACTTGCCATCTGCAATGGGCGGATGGGGTGACCAACTCGCGGGGTCTACTTCTTCGAAGAAGGCGACGTCCGGGAAGACGACGGGACACCTCGTGTAGTGCGGGTCGGTACCCACGCCTCGAGGGCCTCGCGAAGCGCCCTGTGGGACCGGCTCGCCCAGCATCCGGATACATCCATTGTCGTCGTGTCATGACTCCATCCTCTCAAGGGTCAGTGTTTCTACAGAACCCGGGGAGGTCCAGACCGCGCGACCGTGCTTGCTCACCCGTTTGGTCTGCCACCGTCCCGCCCGATCGATGAGCGCCAATAGTCGGTGGCGAAACGCGCGATGTCAGGATCGACGAAGTTCCCGGCGATATCGAGCAGTCGCGGGTCGGACACGAGGCGGTACGAGAACGGCTCGTTCCTGGCGAACTCATGTCTGAGCTGATCGGGCCGCAGGTCCGGGTTACGTTCCGGCAGCCAGTCGACGTGCTGGTTGGCAGTGGCGATCAGGTCGGGGTCAATCACGCTTCGGAAGATGACTATCCGTCTTGTTCGTACTCCCAGCGAATCGCATCGTGCATCCTGATCACGAGAGTTCCACCGGAGGAGCTCAGCTGAGAGGACCTGCGCCCGCTGCGAGCCCGTCGACGTTGGTCGTCCAGCCCAACGTCTCGAAGTAACGCCGCGTCCTGCTGGCGATGGGTTGGGGCGTGGCCAGGTCCTCGAGAGGATACATGTCCTGTTCCACGATCGCCGCCCCCCGATATCCGATCCGCGCCATGGCTGCCGCCAGCGCCGGGAAGTCGACGCTGCCGACTTCTGGCTCGCAAACGGCACCCAGCGTGACAGCCTCCGCGAAGGGGAGATCCTCGGAACGGACTCGCGCAATAATGTCGGGCTGAATGCTCTTGAGGTGGAGATACGGGATGCGCTCGACGCATCGCTCGAAGAAGTCGACGGTATCGCCCCCGCTCCACTCGTAGTGTCCGGTGTCGAGGCACAGCGAAACCAAAGCCGGGTCGGTGTCTTCCAGCAGACGATCGACCTGCGAGGGAGTCTCCACCGCGGTATCGGCGTGAGGATGGAATGCGAGAGTCAGCCCATACTCGTCCCGCACAAGCCTCCCCGCATGCTCGAGGGATTGCACCAAGTCGCCCCAGGCCCGGGCGCCGAGTTCGCGGCTTCCTTTAATCGTGCCGTCGGGCTCTCGGTACGCGTCTTGCAAGAGCACAAGGAACCGGCCGCCGAGTGCAGAGACGAGACGTGCCGCTTCATCGATCGTCGCCATTGTCGCGTCTCGCGACTCCGCGTCGTCTAGTCGGGCGGCAGCCGTTCCTGCGACCGCTGCGAGCCCTCGCGCCTGCAGCTCCTCGGCAAGGATCTCGGGGTTGTTCGGTAGATAGCCATAGGGTCCCAGCTCGATCAGCGTATATCCGGCCGCGGCGGCCTCGTCGAGGAACCTGTGCCATGGTGGCTGGCGGTCGTCGTTTGGGAACCAGACGCCCCACGAATCTGGGGCCGTGCCGAACACTAAGCTCATGCGACCACCTCCGGCTTTGCATCGTGTGTGATCTCATCTGGCTCTGCATCGTGGTGGCCGCCGATACCGAACAAGCCGCAACGTGCGACCCACGAGCGCCCGTCGACCGGTAGCTGCTTGAGGCCGACAACGCCGAGCTGGTACACGGGATCGGTTGTCTCGAGCGGTAAATCGACGGACCGCCCCATCGTCGCAGATGCATACGCAGCGATTACCGCTTCGAGAATGCGGGCGCCGACCGTGGCAGGTGCCTGCGCGTCGCCTCCTTCGGCTATCGCTCGGGCCAAGTCGCGGAAGACCCCTTCGTGCCCGCTTGTGTGATCGCCGAGGGTCAACTGTCGTCTTCCGCTGTCGTTGACGATGAAGACTTCTTCCACTGGCGCTTGAGAATCCGCGTCTTCGTAGCGAACCACGGCGCGTCCTTGTGAACCGGACACGAAGATACCACCGGGCCCGTGACCCCAGCCGAGGTTAACGACCGCGCTTGTGTTTGCCGAGTCGAAGCGGCAGGACACCAAGTCTTCGACCGTTCCACTCGGATCGCGGACGCGCATAGAGGCAGTAACCCGTTCGATGGGTCCTCCCATCAAGTGTTCGGCCAGGTACACGTAATGAATCAAGTCCATCAGGAGGCCACCGCCGCCAATGGACGGATCGCGTCGCCACGCCGGTTTGTAGGAGGCCGTTCCTGGGATGTCGCGATAACCCAGTGCATTGATGTTCACGAACTCGACATCTCCGATCAAGCCATCTCGTAGCGGATCCCAGAGGGCCGCGTACTGCGGGAGATACAAGTAATTGTGCACCATCGCAAGAATGCCTGTTCCTGCCTCAGCGAGCCGTTCGATCTCGGCGGCTTCGCGAGGCGTGGTGGCAATCGGCTTCTCACAAACAACATGCTGCCCGCGTCTCATCGCACCGGCAATGATCGCCTTCCGGAACAGCGGTGGTGTACAGATATCGATGACGTCCACATCTGTACGGTCCTCAAGCGCTGCGACGTCGGAAAAAATATCATTGGCGGAGAGTTCCAACTGCTCTGACGCGAGGCGACGGTTTTCAGGCGATGGGTCAACGACCGCAACAATCTCGTATCGATCTCGCAAGCGCGCTAGGGCGGGTACGTGAGACCACTGTGCTGTATTCCCGAAACCGACTATTGCGACCCGGTACCGATCGGATGTGGCCACATTCGCCTCCTTTGCGATGCTCGTTGCTTCAGCTAATCTGCGCAACCGATTGCGCAGATTAGCAGGAAGGAGCAGTTAGGACAACATACCGACCGCGCGATGAATCCGGGCACGGCCACGGGCACGGGCACGGCCACGACGGCGAATCGTGATCGATGTACGGCCCTGCGGTGGATGAGATCGGCTTTACCGCGTCCTCTCAATATCGAGGGCGAGGATGTCGACCTCCCGAAGCACGACACACCCAAGGCGCGGCAATTCGCTTTGGATGGGAGCCGCCACAGGGATGCCGCGCCCATCAGACACCCGTGATCGCTGTCGAAGTCGGTGTCCCCTCTCAGCCACTTCTACCGGGTGTTCCGGAGGCGCTTCGCCAACACCCCGCTGATACCGAATCAGGGGGTGCAGAACCGTCGATCTGATCTGGATTCGATAGAACGACCGGGAGGACTTGAGGGATACGAGCGTGCGCGCCACGACGCGTTGGCGATGGCGGTGGCGGCGCACCCATCCCCGCCATGATACGCCGGAACGGTCGCCGCTACCTCAAGAGCGCAGACCGGTAGGTCGTCCCGACGGGAGCAGTACGCCTAGGCTGCCGGACCTTTTGCGGTGTAATGACCGGCCGATAGCGTCGAGCTGCTCGATGTGCACCTCGAACTCCTCTTCCCTGATGCCCGGTGTATTGCCACTCGCGGTGTCGGGTGCCACTCGCCATCCTCGACGCCGCCACGCACACCCTTCCTGAGCTTTCGACAAGACCTATGCCAGCTACTGCGCCACACCTTGTAGTGCTGACAAGAGTGTGTCCATGGATGCAACTGTCGCGTCCGCGGCCTGGAGTGCGGAACGGGACGTCCTTTCGGCAAAGCCGACGGTGCGCATCCGGGCGCGGCGGGCAGCTTCGATCCCGGGCCGGCTGTCATCAACGGCGACACACGACCCGGCGGGCTGACCAACACGGGCTGCCGCAGCCAGGTACACGTCGGGCGCGGGCTTGCCGAACTTGACGTCGTTGATCGTGACGATGACGTCAGGAGGAATCAGATCGTCGAGCCCGCTGACCGCAAGCGCCCGGAGGACCCAAGGTCGCTCGCTGTTGGAGGCAACCCCGATTTCAGTACCAGCGTTCACGAGTTCCTCGAGGACCGGCCTCACACCCCGGACAGCGTGGAACTCTCCGTCCAGACGAGCCATCAGTTGATGGTTGTATCGACTCTCGAAGTCCGGTGGTAGGACGATCGACCGCTCGGCCTTGGCCCACCTCCGCACGGTGGCGAGCGTTCCGCCGAGGAACTGTGACTCCACCTCATGAGGACTCATGTCGAGCCCAGCCTCGGCGAGGGCGACCGCGAGGACCCTGTTGACGAACGGCTCACTGTCGACCAGGACCCCGTCGTTGTCGAAGATAACCGCCGCTGGGTATGTGGCCGCTGTTCGCATCTCAGTCATGAGCGCCCCGACTCGAGAACCTCGGCGGCCGCAACGCTTGTGACCAGATGCGTGAACAGACCGGGGTGCAAAGCGGCATCCAGCGCGACAGTCGCATGTTTCCGCGTCCAGACGCCCACTCCGATCATCGCCATGATAAGGCGACGGAACATCTCCGGGGTGGCCGTCGCCAAGCCTCCACGGCCAATGTCGATGTCTGGTCGCAAGCGGGGGTCATCCGTTGGTCACCTCGAACGTTGGGCCGACCACGAAACACCCATCGGCTATGAGGGCTTTCACGATTCCGAACCCCTGTCTCTCCGTCAGTGCGTTCCCAGGGGGAACGAGGTCAGCCAGGCCCGTGTGTTCGGCTCGTGGTCGGTGCGCAGCGTGTCCGGGTTAAAGCCGCGTTCGACGCCCAGGTAATAACCTAGAAGCTGGAAGACGATCGTCATCGGTAAAGGCACGATGAGTTCGGGTAGCGACGGTCGCAGCGCAAGATGGTGATCGGCGTAGTCGGCGAGAGCCTCCGCCCCGGGCCCGCCGGACCAGGTGACCGCCATCGTGGGAGACAAGCCCTCCCGGGCGGCGCGCAGCGCGTCGACGATGCGTTCGTTTGCCTGGCCTGCGGCTTCGATCGCCACAGTGACCCGTTGCGGGTTGACCAGCGACAGTGCGCCGTGGTGGAAGTCGCCGGTTCGGTAGGCCTTGGCGATCAGGATCGCCTGTTCCTCGATCTTGAGGGTTCCCTCGCGAGCCGAGAAGTAGTTCGGCCCCGAACCCACCAGCAGCCAGGAAGTGGCATCGGCGTA
Organism: Acidobacteriota bacterium; assembly: GCA_022562055.1. Lineage (NCBI taxonomy): Bacteria > Pseudomonadati > Acidobacteriota > Acidobacteriota bacterium. Next base: position 7,092 of record JADFQA010000046.1, read on the forward strand.
CTTCGTCGCCACTCCCCGGATCATCTCCTTTTCGGCCAAGATGGTCCTCCCGACAGCAGGAACATCGTCCAGCGCCTCGCGCAGGGCCGCCGCATCCCCATCGACGCCGCGCCGTTCGCCCAAGGCCAAGCCCAGCATCGAGATCAGCAGCACCCGGGTGCTGACGACCGAGGTGCAGGGCCCGCATGTCTGGTTGGTCACGTATGTGAGGTTGAGCTTCGCGGCGCGACCGACCCCAGTGTCCTCGGTGTTCGTCACCGCAACGGTGAGGCAACCCCGTTCTGCAGCGGCCTGGACCACATCGACCGTCTCGATGCTTCCTCCGGTGCCCGAGTGAGCGATCACCAACGTGGATGCAGGATCGACGCTTGGGAAGTAGTGCGTCAACTCGTACGACTCGATGGCACGCGTCTCGATGCCCGACAGGGTCGGAAGGACAGCCTCGCCGTGGATGGCCGTGAAGAACGCAGAACCACAGCCGGTGGTGATGATGCGTTTAGTGCCGCGCTCCACGATCTCATCGGCAAGACGCTCGACCGTTGGCCAGTAGTTGTCGAGGATGTCCTGCCACTGATCCGGCTGTCGCAGGACCTCGTCGTGAAGCCGGAAGGGGTGCTCGTGGCGGGGAGCGTCTGCGCCGCGAATGATGTACCACAGCGGCATCCGGCGGGTCTCCTCCGCCAGCCAATCGGGGATGGGCTCCTCCCGTGTGGGCATGGCGCCGTCGGGATGCCGGTCTTTGAGCTCTCTGGCCCAGGTCGGAAGTTGATTCACTCTCGCTCTCCTTGTCTGTTCGTAGCTACAGAGTCTGCATTGGGATCTCGGCCATGGTTGGCGCCGCCACTACCCCGCGGCCTCGCTCGAGCACTACGGCTACGACGGCAGTAGCGAACTCCGCTGCCTCGCATGGCGATCGACCACGCATGAGTGCAGCGAGGAAGCCCCCGTCGAACGTGTCGCCTGCTCCCACGGTGGTGGTCACGTCTACCGCAGGAGCCGGCAGGTCGAAGTCATGATCCGCCGTGAATACGGTGGCGCCCTTGCGGCCGCGCTTGACCACCACACCACCACGAACCTGCGAGCGGATCGCCGCTATCGCCGCATCGAAGTCGCCGGTCAGCGCAACGATCTCGATGTCGTTGCCCAACAGCCACGTCAGGCGGGGAAGAATATCCTCGACGTCGTCGAGCCGATAACCCGCTAGGACGGGGCCGACATCGAGTGACGTGGTCACATCGTCACCGGCTGCATCCAGCCAGGCGATCATCGCCTCACGGGACGGATGAGGGAAACCCGTGAGGTGCACGTGATCCCCGGGAAGGAGCAGAGTCGTCTCGGCGAGAGCGATGAGAGCATCGTGATCCGGCTCGACCGGGAAGAAGAACGAGCCACGATCACCGTCGACGGTCGTTGCGATATAGTTGGTCGATGTCAGCGCTGGTTCGACGCGATCCAGGGTCACCCCGGCGTCGCCGAGCCAGTCGACGACGGCCCGGCCCAAGAGATCGTCACCGAGGGGTGAGACGAGCCTCGTTGGAATGCCGAGTCGACCGAGGACGTAGGCCGTGTTCCCACCATTTCCCCCGATCGTGATCCGCGGGGGGCCTGGCAGGGACACCAGGGTTCGATCGTCGAACTCGTCGCCTCGACCATCGGGAAGCGCCGGCAGATCCACCGCAAGGAAATCCACGGTGGCCGTCCCTATGACGATCACTTTGCTAGTGCCCATATGAGCGCTCCAACTCACATCCGAGCACCATGGTGTTTGCGGCAACTCGGCGTCGTCTTCTGCTAGCGAGAGTCTGTTCGCGTTCTTGTGGTCTCGAGGCCTCATGACCGACGTGGCCCACATGCGCGATGGTGACCTCGTCAAGACGCTGAGGGATCGTGGGTCTTGTCAATAGGTTGACGATGGGAGCCGCAGCCGGGAAGCAGCGCCTGTCAAGACCCGCCCATCGTCCGTATCGCCGCCGAAGTCGGCCCCCAACCTCAGCCACTTCTACGGGGCATTCCAGATGCGCTTCGGAACCGCACCCCGCCATTGCCGGATCACCAGCGCCGAACCGTCGATCGAGCCCAGGATGGCGGAACCGGTGCCCCGCGCCAACGGTCCGGGTGGCACTCACAAGGCCCTCGTAGCGCCACATGACACGCTTCGCCCGCTGACCACAGGTGCCGCGCATAGGGAATGAGCAGTTGTGGTCGCGGGCTGGACAAGGGCATAGAGCGCGGCGGTCGTGCGTCTGATTCTGCGAAGGGCCCCAAGGTGACGTCACTCAGTTGCCTCCCCAATCACGCCATGTCTTCAAAAAGAACGTGGACATCAGGTCGCCCGGGGTTGCGCCGCGGTGACCGGGCTGAACGCTCTGCGGGCGGCGACCGTCGACTCTCGCGTGACGAGCTTGCAGGAGAGATAGATGTGCTCTCCGTCGCCGGGTCCGTCGATGAGATGCAGGAGGCTGGCGATGGCAGTCTCTCCCAAAGCGCGACGTGGCTGGGCAACAGTCGTCAAGGCCGGTGTGACGAGACACGCGGTCTCGAGGTCGTCAAACCCGACGACGCTGAGGTCGTGCGGCACTTGGACCCCGCGTCTGCGGCACTCCGCCAGCAGTCCAATGGCGGTCATGTCGTTGTAACAGAAGACTGCGGTAGCGCCGGATTTGAGGATGTCGGCGAGGCTGGACGACCCGGCCGAGAGGTCGGCCTGCGGGGCGGGATAGAAGATGAGGTCGTGCTCGACCGGCACTCCCGCCGCCCGCAGAGCAGCCACGTATCCTTCCTGACGGTGGCGCGTAGAACTAGGCCGTCTCGCTGAGCCGATATAGACGATCCGACGGTGGCCCAACTCAAGTAGGTGATCGACAGCGAGACCCGCCGACTTCTTGTCATCAACCGCGACGAGGCGCCAGCGGTGATCCGGCGCGAGGCGCACGCCCTTGTTGATGAGCACCGTCGGGGTCGACCCAGGGTCGAACTCCTCGATTCCTTCATAGACAAGCACAACGATGATGCCGTCGACCTGCCGTCGCCGCAGATCCTCGACGACCGCGTTCTCTCGAAAACGCCGGTCTTTGGTGGTTGTCAAGATCAGGGTGTACCCAGCTTCATGGGCCGCGTCCTCGATCCCTTGGAGCACTGCTCCCACCCACGGGTCAGCGAGGTTGGACGTGATGACACCGACAGTCTGGGTTCGTTGAGACACGAGACTTTGGGCGATCGAATTGGGAACGAATCCCATCTCATCGGCAAGTTGCTTGATGCGCGCCCGGGTTTCTTTGCTGATGCGCGAGTGCCCTCGAAGGGCGCGACTCACCGTGGAGGGAGCCACTCCGGCGCGTTCAGCGATGTCGTAAATCGATGCCACGATACCTCCATTCGGGCTATACATCTCCAACCACTTGACAGGCGCGGGTGGGGATGTATAGCCTGTGCAATCGATTGCACAGACTAGCATAGAGATGTATAGCCTGTGCAATCGACTGCACAAATCATACCATCATAGAAAGCACAACCGATTGCACAGGCTATAAGGAAGGAGCAGCTTGGACAACGTGCCGACCGCGCACCGTCTTCGTGATGAATTCGGGATGCGGCTGTCCACAGAGGTCAATACGCACGGCATTCTTGCAGGGCGTCGAGCAAGGTAGCTCGGAAGTTGCATGGTGCCACATAGCGAACGTGGAGAAAGAAATGGCAATACGATTGACGAGAACATCGACGGTGGCGCTTCTTGCCGCCTTATCCCTGGTGTTCGCAGCCTGCGGGGGTGGCGCAGAGGAAACTACAACCAGCGCAGCCGGTGGCGCAGAGGAAACTACAACCAGCGCAGCCGGTGGCGCAGAGGAAACTACAACCAGCGCAGCCGGTGGCGCAGAGGAAACTACAACCAGCACGGCTGGACCGGCCGTCGAGCCTCAGACTCTCACGCTTTGGCACAACCAAGCGGATCCCGACGCTGTCAAGGCACTATACGAACGGTTTGAGCAGGACACGGGTCATACACTCGATATCGTTTTGATCCCTCAAGACGGCTTCGAAACTGCAACGCTTCAGAAATGGGCGACGGGTGAGCGGCCCGACATCCTGTCTTACCACGGGAGCTTTGAGAAGTTCCTGGCGCTCAACCCGGAGGAGAACCTGAGAGATCTGAGCAACGAGGAATACGTTGCCCGTGCGACTCCGGGGCTTCTGGACACCAACGGTAACCTGAATGGGAAAGTCTACGCGTTGATCCTCCGCGCACCTACCCCGTGGGGGTTCTACACCAACACGCAGGTCGTCGAGAAGCTCGGAATCACCCTCCCGACCAACGCGTCTGAGATCATCGAGTACTGTCGGGATCTCCGTGCCAGCAATCCCGAGCTGACACCCATCGCAGAAGGTGCCGGATCGGGCTGGCCGCCATTTGTCGCCATCGGGGCCTACATGGCCGACCCCCTGATCAATGGATGGCTCGACGCATTGCAACAACGGACCGTGAAGCTCGACGACGCGGACTCACCGTGGGTGGGTTCGCTCAATCACTACAGTGACATGATCGAGGCCGGGTGCTTCGCAGACGACTTCCTGAGCGCAACATATGAGGATGCCTACACTGCGCTCGTCGAAGGTGACGCGGTACTCTTGTCCATGCTCTCGAGTGTGCTCTTGGACATCGCCGATGCCTTTGGCGACGACGCCTTGGAGAACATCGGATTCCAGGCATGGTCTGCAACCCAACCGGTCGTTACCATCGAGACGAGTCCCCACGGGACCTACTACCTGCCGATAACCGGCGATGCAGCAAAAGAGGCCGCAGCGCTCGAGTTCATTCGGTGGGCATCGTCACCAGAGGTGTACGCTGACTTCCTCGCCGCCGTAAGGGAACCGTCAACCTTCATAGACGTGCCATCACCATCCGGCCTCCCAAACCCAGTCCTCGAAGGCCAGGCCGCCATCGAGGAGTTCGGTACCATCAACGTCATCTGGAATTTCCTTCCAGGAGCGGACATCGGTTGTTCGCTCGACATTGTTGCTGAGACAGGGACCGCGGAACAGTGCGCCGCCGAGTTCCAGTCGACCGCGGAACAAGGCTTCGCTGCCGCCGGTGCTCCCGGTTGGGATAACTGAACTGTTCAGAGGAACCAACCCGGCTTAAAGAATACGAAGTGAGAGATAGGGAGACCAGACTCAAGAAGCGAGTGGACCAAGCGGGCAAATCCCCTTGGTCCACTCGCTTGCGCGTTCAAGAGTCGCACGAGGCTGGCCTCTCACAATGGGCCAGATTCAGGAGCTCGTGGTTCGTGTTCGCGCTGCCGGCTCTGATCTTCCTGGCATTGTTCTGGCTGGCACCACTTGGCATCAACATCTACCTCGCCTTCACCGACTGGAACAGTTTTCGCAGTGTGATCAGTTTCATTGGACTGGAGAATTTCCGCGCCATGTATGTGCAGGGCATCCTGGTGAATGCCATGCTTCTGACATTCATCTTTGCTTTTGTGACCATGCTCGTGCAGAATCTTGTTGGTCTCGGTATGGCGCTGCTTCTTGAGGAGGATTCGCCAACCAGCACGTTCTTCCGGTCTCTTTTCTTCGTGCCGGTGCTGCTGTCATTCCTGGCCGTCGGGTTCGTCTGGCGAGGGCTACTCCAGCCGGACGGATTGGTCAACTCGGTCCTGAGCCTGTTCGTATCAGGCTCCGTCGACAAGGCATGGCTAGCAGATCCGACGTGGTCCATCGTCGTCATAGCTCTCGTCAACGCATGGATGTGGACTGGCATGTCCGCACTCATCTACCTCGCCAATCTGAAGGCCATCCCCTCTGGGCTAATCGAGGCGAGCGTGATCGACGGTGCCAGCGCTTGGCAACGATTCAGATACATCAGGCTTCCCTTGCTCGGCCCTGCCCTCACCTTCAACATCACTCTGACGTTCATCGGCTCGCTCAACGTATTCGACATGGTCGCAGCCACGACTCGAGGAGGTCCCGGCCGGTCGACTCAGGTTCTGAATATCCTTATCAGGGACCAGTTCGCCCGAGGACTGTTCGGTTTCGCATCGTCCACCAACCTGATTGTGACGATCATGATCGTCGTGGTTGCTATTCCACTGGTCTGGTTTCTCCGTTCCCGAGAGGCCGAGCTATGACGTCACGAGGCGCCTTCGGTGGCAAAGGTTCCCAAAAGCCCGGTACAGGCGCCGGCGATGCCGGTCGGCGCTACCGGTGGGCGCGATTCATCGTTCTCGCCTTCATCGGTGCCGTGTTCTATGTGCTCCCGCTATGGGTCGTCGTCGTGACGTCTTTCAAACCAATCGGCGAGGCGATTCAGCTCGACATCAGCCTGCCACAGGACTGGGCCATCGTCGACAACTACCGGACCGTTTGGGTTGACGGCCGCATTCCCTTGGCGTTCGCGAACACCCTGTTCGTCACGGTGACGTCCGTCACGGTCATGATCGTTGTCGGCTCACTCGCGGCATGGGCCTTCGGGCGATCTGAATCACGAACGATGACCGTGATCTACTACATCACGGTCTTCAGTCTCTTGCTCCCGACACCGATCATCCCCGTGGTCTTCCTCATGCAACGACTTGGCATCGACGGCACCCGGCTGGCTCTGATCATGTTCCACATCGGCACGAGACTCGGCCTTGTGATCTTCCTCCTCACTGGTTTCGTGCGCACCGTGCCAAAGAGCCTCGAGGAGGCCGCCGTTATGGACGGGGCATCCAAGATCCAAGTGTTCTACTGGGTCGTCTTACCACTTCTCCGCCCAATCCTGTTCACCGTCGGCATCATCCTCGTAATCTTCATCTGGAATGATTTCCATGGGTCGCTGTTCCTGCTCCGCGGAGAATCACGACAGACGCTGCCTCTGAGCCTGCTGCGGTTCTCTGAGGGGTCCGTCAGGCAGGTCCCTTGGAATCTCTCATTCGCGCACATTGTCCTCGTGAGCGTGCCGCTCATCCTCGTCTATCTCTTCGGCCAGAAACGTATCATCTCGGGGCTGACGTCCGGCGGGGTCAAAGGGTGAACTGACAACTCCCTCCCGCCACCTCGACCACACCTCATCAGACAATGGGACTTTGACCGACCCACTGGACGCCAACAGGAGTTCGACGAGGATGCGGTTATCGATTTCGCGAGCATTCCAACTTGTTGGTAGCGGTGTTTTGCGTCTGAACCGCGTCATCAAGAAATACGGTCATGATTTCAGGTGGTCATTGCAACACTTTGGCGAGTCTGTCTGATCGTGTCATCCATCCGAGGGTTTGTCGAGGTCGAATGTTGAGCGAGTAGGCGGCTTCGTCATCACTGGTTCACCCTGGAAATAGTGGAGACTCTGGTGTTCCCAAGGTGATTCAGTGAACCCTTCGCGCAGGGAGCAAACTCGACTATTTGGGCTGCGTTCCCCAAACGGGTCAAGTCCAAACGCTGCTACACCACCATCGTGGCTGTCGCATAATCAACCAAACCAGTCTGGATAGCCGGGGGAACCGCATCCGTTGAGGTACGATTCCGCAAACGCTGGGGAAGTTTGGAGCGTTTCGACGTGCGCTTGGATGTCGTTTTCGATTAATCAGCTTCCGTCAGCGGCCCTCGGCGGGTCCGTTCATCGTCGAACCTGGTATTTTTCTACCACGATCTTCATCAGCGGGACTTCTCAAAATCGTCGAACAGCCTCGACCACGCATCCATCTTGTCGCCGTGATCCGGATAACCAAACGCCCGCCACTGCTCCGCAAGCACACCCAACACACCCCGCCGATACGACGCAGCCATGGCCTCCGCCTTTCGCCGGCACCGAACGCCGCACCACCGCCGCCGCCTACCCGTACCCGCATACGGTGGCAAGGCTGCCTTGCAGCCCGACACTACAATCACCACAGAGAACACGGATCGCTCGGATGGGCAACACCCCACCAGCATCCTCAAGGACAACCTCCCCGAAGAGCACACCTAGGGAGCAAGATCGGATGACTGATCGATCGACAACGCCACCCGGCTGGCATGACGATCCAGAGCAACCGGGCATGGAACGACATTGGGACGGCTCACGGTGGACGGATAACCGCCGGGCCAAGTCAGAGCAGCCTCCACCGCCCCCCACTGCTATCACAGTTCAGACAACAGGCAACGGGATCGCTGTCGCCGCGATGGTATGCGCCATCGTTGGCGCTCTCTTTGGGTTAACCCTCTTCTTCTTCATGTTTGCCCTGGTCCTTGGCCTTCTCGGCATCGTGTTCGGTGTGGCAGGTGGCCGCAGGGTCAGGCGTGGTGAAACTCAACGCGGAAAGGGAATGGCGAGGACGGGGATCATCGTTGGGGTGATTGCGATTGCGCTAGGTATCGTCGGCGTCATCCTCAGCGGTGCGTTCGAGGATCGTCATTCTGACTTGGATGAGATTCATCGGGATCAGTTCCCTGAAGGCGAGATCGATCAAGGTTCGGTGCGGCCAGAGCCGTGAGATCTGCTCTCCTCCTTGCGGTGGCGCTGGCGCTGTTGGTGTCGGCCCGGCTCCAGCGGCGATGTCTGACTGGGAGGTCGATCAATGTTTTGTGGATGGGATTGGGGTTCAACACATCATGGTGTGTGCGTAATCGACGGTAACGGTGCCGTGGTGAAGCGATGGCTTGTTCAACACACCGACGAAGAACTCAGCCGGCTGTTTCGCGAACTCGCCGGGTTTGCCAAACCGGAAGCGTTGCCGATCGCGATCGAACGAGGGGAGGGCCTGATTGTTGGGTTGATCACCGATGCGGGTCATCCGGTGTTGATGGCCGAACCCGCCGCGTTCAAGGCGGCACGCCCACGATGGGGTGCCGCCGGTGCGAAATCGGACTTGGGTGATGCGTTCATGCTTGCTGACTACGCCCGCACAGATGGTCATCGGCTACGGCGCGTGGAACCCGTTGAACAAGCCACCCGTGAACTCGCAGCGCTGGTACGGGCACGCTCGTCGCTCGTCGAAGCACGCACTGGGGCGTCGAATCAACTGTGGGCCATACTCGTTGAGCATTGGCCCGGTGCTGGTGTGGTGTTCCAGAAACTGATCTCCCCGATCGCGTTGGCGTTCCTAACCGACTATCCGACTCCGCAGTCCGCGGCGTTGCTCGGCGAGGGACGCATGAGCCGGTTCTGCCGTCGACACGCGTATCGAGGCGGCAAGTCTCCCAACGAGCTTCTCGGTCGTCTACGCGCCGCGCCGGTGAGCGCGAATCCCATCGCGCCGACAGTATTGGCTGCGATCATCCGCGGGTCTGTCGCCCAAATCCGGATGCTCAACAGCGAGATCGCCCAGCTCGAACGTGAACTTCGAACAGCACTCGCAGCACACCCCAAATCTGATCTCCTCGCAACGCTTCCACGCGTTGCTTGTGTCAGCCTTGCACAACTCATCGCCGAGATCGGGCCGTTGCTGGAACGCTGTAACAACCCTGAACAGGTCGCAGCACTGTGTGGCGCAGCGCCCGTCACCCGTGAATCGGGCAAGACCCGCACTGTCGGGTTCCGCTACGCGGCCAACAAACCGGCACGAGTCGCGATCACCGGCTTTGCTGACAACTCCCGCCACTCATCAGCGTGGGCCGGCAATGCATACCGGCGTGCCCGAGAGCGCGGCGCCCGACACCCTCACGCCGTACGTATCGTCGCCCGCGGTTGGATCCGAGTGATCTGGGCCTGCTGGCACACCAACACCCCCTACGACCCGTCACGACACCGCGGCGAACAACTCGCTGCCGCTGCGACTTGACCAAGAGAACTCAAGCGATCAGTGATCCTTTGGGTAAAGGAAGCAACTCGATGACCGTGGCATCGTTCATTGCTGCTCAAAGGATCGATCATGGGGTTCCCCACGCGGTTGCTTGCCGGGCTTTAGAGATGCCGGCCTCTACGTTCTATAAGTGGCTGGATCGCCCGGCGACACCACGCGAGGCCCGCCGGGCCCTTCTCGACGAAGCGGTCAAAGCGTCCTTTGACGATTCCGGGGGGACGCCTGGAACCTACGGGTCACCTCGGGTGTGGGAGGACCTGGTTGAGGACGGGTGGGTGGTGTCGGTGAACACGGTGGCCGACTCCCTGAGGCGCCAGGGCCTCCAGGGTCGCTCCCCGAAACGTAAACGGAGGTCGTTGACCCGCCCCGATAAGGCCGCAGCGCCCATCCCTGACCTGGTCAGGCGCGACTTCAACGCCGAAGCAATCAACGAGAAATGGTGCGGGGATCTCACCGAGATCCCCACCGATGAGGGCAAACTGTATCTGGCGACCGTCGAGGATCTGGCGTCGCGGCGCCTCCCGGGGTTTGCTATGGGTGATCATCATGACGCTGCACTGGCCAAAGCCGCGTTGTGTATGGCGGCTACGGTACGCGGCGGCGACGTTGCAACGACCCCTTGAACCTGAGGAGTACACCGGCGACGTCTTCGCGAAAGCGTGTGAGGCGTTGGGGGTGGTCCAGTCGATGGGTCGGGTCGGCTCTCGATAACGCTGCTTCGGAGAGTTTCAACTCGACCCTCGAACGGGAGCTCCTGTCACGCCGGCATTTCGCCACCAAAGCCCAGGCCCGCGGCGCAGTCGCTGCGTTCATCGACGCCTACAACCACCGGCGTCGCCACTCCAGCTGCGAGATGAAACCCCCAGCCGTCTACTACGAACAGATCCTCGCTGAGCGAGCCAGGAACAAGCAGCATGAGAACCGTCGCCTCACAGCGACCCCGAGACCTTCGAAACCGACCCGAAAGCGCCCAAAGCGCGAAACCATGAGAAACTACAACCATCAATCAGAAACCCTCCACGATTTCAGGGGAAGCCCAGGTGCCTTCATCAACGCGGGCACCCCGGTCGTGTTCCTCGGCGACTCAGGCACAGGCAAAACCCACCTCCTCATCGGCACCGGTGTCGCCGCGTGCCACACCGGACTCTCCGTGCGCTACACAA